>JAISFI010000319.1 GCA_031263685.1 Dysgonamonadaceae bacterium
TTCGGAACCTCCAAATAATTCTCGTTAAAAAAATACAAATCTATGTTATTCGTTTCCACAACCATCATGTATACACGTTTAGTTCTAAAACATTTAGTTTTTAAATTTTAGTTTTAAAAGTTCGGGTGCAAAGGTAAAGCAAAAAAGATGAAAAACAAATATTCATGCAAAAATATTGAATTTTCTACCAACATTCAACCTCCTAACGGGCAATGTCATCAAATTAAGGAAAATCTCTTTTCCGTCATTGCGAGCGAAGCAATCCATCTATACTGCGTGTGGTTTAAATTGTGAAATGAACATAGTAGCCGGAATCCGGAACGGATTCTATCTTGGTAGCCGAACGTTTTAACGTTGGGTGTATGTGTGACGGCGAAGTAGAGCGGCGAAGCCCCGAAATATTTTATACAAAGATATTTCGAGGCTTCGCCGCTCCGGTACAATGACGCATGATTCCAACCCGACGTTTCACGTCGGGCTACCGAGATAGAATCCGTTCCGGATTCAGGATCCGATCTTTACCTCACAATTTTAAACCGCGCGAAGTATAAAAACAATATGCTGGATTGCTTCAGGCTTCGCTTTCGCAATGACGAGCCTGTAATTTCATGCTTAACTTAATGACATTGTCCTGTTAGAGACTCACTGTTTTTAACCTGAGTTTGGTATCAGGATAGCCCGTTAGGGCTTCTATATCAATAGAAAGCCGTTTTAAAACATTTCCCAATGTCCGTCAGGACATTCATTGATGAAACCTCTACGAGGTTTTCGTTGTGATTTGAACCATTTTTCTATTGAGATAGAAGCTCTAACGGGCTATCCTTATACCGAACTCAGGTTTTTAGTTTCTTTTTAAACCTTTTTCCTTTTCTAAAGTCTTACGTGCTGTGAAGAACATCTTTAAGAACATCTTTACCTAATTATTCATTATTAAAAAAAGTACTTATGAAAAAGTTGATTTTTGTATGCTGCACTTTGTTGTGCGTGACCGCGTTGATGGCTCAGCGCGAATCTAATCGCCCACGGGCAACTGTTGAGGAACGTGCCAAAAGAACGACGGAATGGATGACCCAATTGTTGAATCTTACGCCTGAACAAATTCCTCCTGTAGATTCCATTAACTTAGTGTATGCGAAGACGCAACAAGTATTATTCCAATCAGCGGAAGGAGATCGGGAAAAAATAAGAGCCGCATTGACCGCGTTGGAAGAAAAGAAACAGGAAGCATTAGCCACCTATCTGACAGAAGATCAGATGAAAGCTTACCGGCAAAGGATGACAGAAATGCAAAACCGTCCCCGTAACTCGAACCGTCCCAGACCAATCAGGGAGGAATAAAAACAGGATAGCCTATTTCAGCGCTTCCGCTCCGCCAATAATATCCAAGAGTTCACTCGTAATGGATTGCTGCCGTTGCTTGTTATACTGTATCGTCAATTCTCCCAGTATATCATCGGCATTGTCCGTAGCAATTTGCATGGCGACCATCCGGGCGGCCTGTTCTGCTGCGGCAGAATCCAGGATGATGGAATAGATTTTAGAACGCAGAGACTTGGGAATCAGGGAGGACAGGAGCGTTTTCCTGTCCGGTTCCACGATATAATCGACAGAAACGCCGCTGTGTCTGTCCGGCTGTGTTCCGGCCTGCAACTCAATCGGGAGGAACTGTTCTTCCGTCAATACCTGAACGGCTGTGCTCTTGAAATGATTGTAAAGCAAAACAACCCGGTCTATCTTTTTGGAAAGAAATAAGTCGACCAGCTCATCAGCCAGTTTTTTAACTTCTTCAAAAACGGTTTTATCTACCAGTTCCTGATAGCTGCCCTGAAGCATCAGTTCTTCTTTTCTCAAAGTATCTTCAATCTTCTTCCCCAAAGCGTAAACATAAATATTTTCCTGAGGAAGATGTTCATATTGCCGGAACGTTTTCCGGAACAGATGATAGATATTGGAATTGAAGGCGCCGCAAAAGCTGGAATTGGAAGATACCGCCACGATGGCTACAGCACGGACTTCCCGCTTTTCGGCCAGGGGAGACGTAAAATCCGTTTCCGAAGACAGGAAACTGCGCTGTATGTCCATCAGCTTGTTCTGATACGGCAGGAAATTCTCAATCCGCGCCTGCGCCCTGCGCAGCTTCGCCGACGACACCATCTTCATGGCCGACGTAATCTTCTGCGTCGACTTGACGGAAACTATCCTGCCTTTTATTTCTTTTAATGAAGACACTTTGAAAATTTAAAATTAAAGACTAAAACCTTTTGCCAGTTCCGTGGCCGTTTCCTTCAGAATTTCGGCAGCCTCATCGGTGAGAGCGCCGGTACGAAGTACGTCCAGGACTGTTTTCCTGTGTTTCAATTCCAGGACTTCCAGGAATGCTTTTTCAAATTCGCGGACGCTGTTCACGGGAACGTCTTTCAACAGACCCTGCGTGCCGCAATAAATGATGGCAATCTCTTTTTCTACCGGAAATGGATGATATTGGGGCTGAATGAGCAGCTCGGCATTTTTACGGCCTTTGTCCAGGGTCATTTTCGTTACCTGATCCATGTCGCCGCCAAATTTGGTGAACGCTTCAAGTTCGCGGTACTGCGCCTGGTCTGTTTTGAGCGTTCCGGCGATTTTTTTCATCGCTTTTATCTGGGCGTTACCGCCTACGCGGGATACGGAAATACCCACGTTTACGGCAGGACGGATACCGGCGTTGAACAGGCCGTTTTCCAGGAATATCTGTCCGTCGGTGATGGAGATAACGTTCGTCGGGATATAAGCGGAAACGTCGCCGGCCTGCGTTTCGATGATGGGGAGGGCTGTCAGTGAACCGCCGCCTTTCACCCTGTCTTTCAGGACTTCGGGCAAATCGTTCATCTGACTGGCCACATCGTCGTTGGCGATGATTTTCGCCGCTCTTTCCAGCAGGCGGGAATGGAGATAGAAAATATCTCCGGGATAGGCTTCACGCCCGGAAGGACGGCGAAGAATCAGCGACACTTCCCGGTACGAAACCGCCTGCTTCGACAAGTCGTCGTAAACCACCAGGGCATGACGTCCGGTATCGCGGAAAAACTCTCCGATGGCGGCGCCGGCAAAGGGTGCGTAAAACTGCAGGGCAGCCGGATCGGCAGCCGTGGCCGACACGATAATCGTATATTCCATCGCGCCGTATTCCTGCAAGGTGCGAACGATATTGGCTACCGTAGAGCCTTTTTGCCCGATGGCTACATAAATGCAGTAGACAGGGTCGCCTGCCAGGTAATTATTGCGCTGATTGATGATGGTATCTATGGCGATGGCGGTTTTTCCCGTCTGGCGGTCGCCAATGATTAACTCCCGCTGGCCGCGGCCGATGGGAATCATCGCGTCGATGGATTTGAGACCGGTCTGCAAGGGTTCCTTGACCGGCTGACGGAAGATAACACCCGGAGCCTTACGCTCCAGGGGCATTTCCAGTAAATCGCCGTCGACAGATCCTTTGCCGTCGATCGGCTGCCCCAGAGGATTAATGACACGCCCCAACAAGCCGTTGCCTGCCGGGATGGACGCGATGCGCCCGGTACGTTTCACGGTATCGCCTTCACGGACAAAGTCGGTATTTCCCAGCAAAACGGCGCCGACATTGTCTTCTTCGAGGTTCATCACCACCGCCATTTCGCCGTTTTCAAACTGGAGAAGTTCGCCCGATTCGGCATTACTCAGACCGAAAATGCGGACAACGCCGTCGCTCACCTGAAGCACCACGCCCACTTCTTCAAATTTCACGCGGGTATCAATGCCTTCAAGTTGCATTTTCAGCACTTCCGAGACTTCACTTGCTTTTATTTTTGGCATATTTTTTTAAGTTGAAAGTTGAAAATTGAAAGCTTGGCATTTGCGGCATTACTTTTAACTTTTAGTTTTTAGTTCTTAATTCTGCATCAGTTCCAGCTTCAACCGGCTCAACTGGCTTTTCACGCTGGCGTCCAAACGGGAATCTTCGACGGCGAGAACGAATCCGCCGATGATACTGGTATCGGTTTTCGCTACAAAATCCACCGTTTCCTCTTCGCTGTCGACAATCAGGTCGACAAGCGCCTTTTTTGTTTCGGAGCTTGCCGGCTCGACGGTTGTCAGCCGGATAATCGTGATGTTTTTTTCTTTCCGGTAAACTTTATCATACATCAGGGCGATGCTCTGCATGTAACGTCCGCGACCGTTATCGACCACCAGTTCAATGGTGCGGCGACAGGTATCGCTGACCGTTTGTCCGGCGGCGATGACCAGCGTCTTTATCTTTTCGTCGGCGGGCACTGTCGGGTCTTCCAGCACCTTGCGCAATACAGAGACCTGTGTAAACTGTTCCGAAAGGTTTTTCATCTCCTCGCGCAAACGGGTTTCTTCCCCACGCCCGGCGGCGTACTGGAAAATCGCTCTGGCATATCGTTTAGCAATTACTCCTGTGTCCATTCCGTCAGTTTTTTTGCGCTTCTTCGAGCAGCCTGTTCACCAGTTCGCGCTGGGCGGGCTGGTCGTCCAGTTGCTTGCGAAGGACTTTTTCGGCGATGTCGATAGAAAGCGTTACAAGTTCGTTGTGAATGTCGCGCAAAGCCTTTTTCTTTTCTTTCTGGATGGCGAGGCGCGCTTCCGCAATCAGTTTGCCGGCTTCGACCGTTGCCTGTTCCTTGGCTTCCGCAACGATTTTATTGCGCATCTCATTGGCATTTTTCAATGTGCGCAATTCCTCTTCGCGGGTCAGACTCAGCATCCGATCACATTCTTCCCGGATTCCTTCCAGACGCTCGTTGGCTGCTTTGGCCGATTCCAGGGAGTTGTCGATGAAGGCTTTCCGTTCTTCTACTCCTTTGATAATGAACGGCCAGGCATACTTCGCCAAGACAAAGAAGACAATCAGGAAAGCAACAAGCATCCAAAATATCAAGCCGACTTCAGGTGTAAACAGTTCCATCCTGTCAGTTTATTTCAGATGAATATGGCCAATGCACAAACGATAATGGCAAAAAATGCAACCCCTTCAATCAGGGCAGCGGCAACAATCATGTTACTTCTTAATTCACCAATCGCTTCCGGTTGACGAGCCATAGCTTCCATGGCCTGACCACCGATACGTCCGATACCCAATCCTGCGCCTAATACTGCCAATCCTGCGCCTAAAGCCGCTCCGAGTTTGGAAATGCCAGCTCCGGCGGCTGCCTGTAATAAAATCGATAATAACATAATAATTCTGTTTTAAATTTAATTATTTACTATATTGTTCTAACTTTTAGTTCTTAGTTTTTAGTTTTCACATGATGCGGCTCCACCCTCGCCATTCCGATGAAGATGGCCGACAGCATCGTAAAAACATAAGCCTGTATGAAACAGACCAGCACATCTATCAATATCATAAAAATGGAAAACAACACCGAAATGACGGCTACTACACCACCGGCAATCACTCCCATCATCATGGTAAAGATAAAGATCAGGCTAATCAAAACCAGTACAATCATGTGCCCGGCCAACATGTTGGCAAACAAACGCACCATCAAGGCAAACGGTTTTGTCAAGATTCCAATAATCTCAATCAGAGGCATCAAGGGCAACGGAACCTTTAACCATGCAGGCACTTCCGGCCAAAAGATTTCTTTCCAGTATTCCCTTGTGCCGAAAATGTTGGTCACCAGAAATGTAATCAGCGCCAAGACCATTGTGATGGCAATATTTCCGGTCACATTTGCTCCTCCGGGGAAAATCGGTATCAATCCCAATAAATTATTGATGAAGATGAAGAAAAAAACCGTCAGCAGATAAGGTGCGAATTTTTTATAATCTTTTCCGATCGCCGGTTTTATCAAATCGTCATAGATAAACAGAAAAAGCATCTCTATAACTCCGGCAAATCCCTTTCTCCCTTCCATGGGTTTGTTCCGGTAACTGCGGGCAAGTTTCAGAAAGATTACCAGCAATAAAACGCAGGACATCACAATTGAACAGGCGTTTTTGGTAAGCGATATATCCAAAGGCCTTATCTCCGAACCGTCTTCCTGTTTTTCCATGACTTTTCCGGTTTCGTGCGACAGGTAAAATCCTTCGTAAGCATGACCGTGAGCCAGCCTGGCAGATGAAAATACGAACCATCCCCTGTCTGCACTCTTCACTATGACGGGGAGCGGTATGGATACGTGATGTTCGCCCAGCGTGATGATATGCCAGTCGTATGCATCCTGTACGTGTTCAAAGATGATCGCTTTTGTGTCTATTTCTTTCTTTTCTTCTGCTTCCGCAGCGCTCATGCTGATGGAAAACAGAAAGAAAACAGATACGAAAATCAAGTTAAATATGTGATTCTTATTTCTCATCATTTTTCTCATCATTCGTTTTTTTCTTATTGGCATCCAGCAATATTTTTGTTTCAAATACGGTATAGACGATATAAAACAAAGCCATTGTTATGACCATACTTATTGCATTGACCTTTACTGTAATAAGATATAACACAAGTATCAACACGCCACCCAGCAGCTTAATCATTTTTGATATTAAATGCTTGCGTATGGATAAGCCGTTTTTTCCGATGACGACAAAAAACAGTACGCCTGTACTGAGCAGGAAAAACAGCGGATTCAGCCAATACCACGCCGGATAACAGTCCGGGTAAAACTCTTTCAGGATGACATAGCCGGCCAGACCGAGGATGGAAATTACCGATGCAAGTATCAATATGCTCTTTTTCATCAAGATTCCATTAAGCTTTCTATACAGACGGAAACCACGTTATTTTTCATCTCTGCAAATCCTCCGCTTATGGCAAGTTCGGTGTCATTACCCTTAACATTGTAAGTCAACTTTCCTTGAGACAGAATGGATATAATCGGCGCATGACGATCCAGAATCGTAAACGAACCAAGCAGTCCGGGCAAGGTAACAGCATCTACTGTACCTGAATAAAGGATTTTTTCGGGAGAAACGATTTCCAGATTCATATTATTGCTTTTTCAGTTTTTCCGCTTTCGCTTTCACGTCTTCAATCGTTCCGACGTTGAGGAAAGCCTGTTCGGGCAGGTCGTCTGCTTCGCCGTCCATAATCATGTTGAAGCCCTTGATGGTATCTTCGATGGAAACCATCACGCCGGGCACGCCGGAAAAAGCTTCGGCCATGAAAAACGGCTGTGAAAGGAAACGCTGCACGCGGCGGGCGCGGTTCACAACCTGTTTGTCTTCATCGGAAAGCTCCTCCATGCCGAGGATGGCGATGATGTCCTGCAATTCCTTGTAACGCTGCAGCAACTGTTTCACCCGCTGTGCGGTGTTGTAATGCGCTTCGCCGAGGATATTCGGGTCGAGGATGCGGGACGTGGAAGCCAGCGGGTCGACGGCCGGGTAAATGCCCAGTTCCGAGATTTTGCGATCCAGGACGGTCGTCGCGTCCAGGTGGGAGAAGGTCGTTGCCGGCGCCGGGTCGGTCAAGTCGTCCGCAGGCACGTAAATGGCCTGTACGGAAGTGATTGAACCGTTTTTGGTAGAAGTGATGCGTTCCTGCATCAGCCCCATTTCCGTAGCCAAAGTCGGCTGATAGCCTACCGCCGACGGCATGCGTCCCAGCAGGGCGGAAACTTCCGAACCGGCCTGTGTGAAACGGAAAATATTATCAATAAAGAAGAGGATGTCGCGGCCGCCTTCGCCTCCCTGGTCGCGGAAGGATTCGGCGATTGTCAAGCCCGACAGCGCAACGGAAGAGCGCGCTCCGGGAGGTTCGTTCATCTGTCCGAAGACCAGCGTGGCCTGCGATTTGGCCAGTTCGTCGTAATCAATTTTAGACAAATCCCACTCGCCGCGCTCCATCGCTTCCCTGAAAGCTTTGCCGTAGCGGATAACGCCCGATTCTATCATTTCGCGCAACAGGTCGTTCCCTTCGCGGGTACGTTCGCCAACACCGGCAAAAACGGAGAATCCGTCGTGTTTCTTGGCGATATTGTTAATCAATTCCATGACTAACACCGTTTTTCCTACGCCAGCGCCACCGAGGAGGCCGATTTTTCCTCCCTTCAGATAAGGAGCCAGCAAATCAATGACCTTGATTCCGGTGACAAGCACTTCGGTAGATGTGGAAAGATCTTCAAATTTAGGCGGTTCGCGGTGGATGGGGGAGACATTGCTGTAGTTCAGGGGACTCATGCCGTCGATAGCTTCGCCGATGACGTTCAGCAGTCGACCCTTGACCTGGTCGCCAATCGGCATGGAGATAGGGATTCCGAGGTTTTTCACTTCCATTCCCCGCCGGATGCCGTCGGTCGAATCCATGGCTACGGTTCTCACGGTATTTTCACCGATATGCTGTTGAACTTCCAGTATCAATTGTTTGCCGTCTTCGCGTTCCAGTTTAAGCGCATCGCGGATTCCAGGCAGTTCGGCTCTTCCGCTTTCGTAGGAAACATCCACTACGGGACCGATTAC
>JAISFI010000353.1 GCA_031263685.1 Dysgonamonadaceae bacterium
GCTTGGCGTTGTCCTTTGCGTGGGTCATGAAGCGTGTTTTTTGCCTCTACAACAGCGAGCGGAAGTCCATCGTTGCCCCACAACACATAATCGACATAGCCGATACCTGTTTTGTTGGGCATGCCGGAAACTTCATATTCTGTATCATTCGCATGATTTAAATGCCAACCGGTTTCGCGTAGCATAACATCAATCAAGACCCGGCGGGTTTCGGCTTCCGTTGTCGGATTAAACGTAAATGCTTCTACCGGTTTCAGTTCGTTTTCAGTTTTAATTCGGGCTATTTCGTTCCGCAACCGTTCCAGTTCGTCTTCTTTTTGCTGTAATGCCTTTTCTGTTTCAGCTTTCATGTTTTCGAGTTGCGACTGCATGGCTTTTGCCGAAGCAATACTTTCTTTCGCACCCGTAGCTCGTGGAATCAGACTGCTGTCAAGAGACATGGGCAACTTAACGGAACTATCTACATACGTGTAATATATCCACTTGGCAAATTCGTATAGATTATTTACCGAGTTATGCGCATAGCGAAGAGCGACATCGTTTTTGTTGTGTAGTGCTTGATTCCCGTTTTTCCGAATTGCGGTTAGCCCGTTCAGTATTTCAGGAACCGGAGCAATCAGTTCCTTGAATGGCTGGTGATACATCAATCCTTCGAGCGTTTGTTTTTCGGGCTGATTGTTTATAAGCGCAGGATCATAGGTGTACATCCATTTTATTAACTCTTCGAGCGTAAGGCGGGCGTACATTACAGACGTGCGCGGAGCCGCAAACATATTGCGCTCGGCTTCTGCGGCGAACTTGTAATACTCACCAAAACGTTCTTCCAAAAAACTGAAATTACTCTTCATATCTTTTGTTTTAATCGGGTTTAAATAAATCCTGCATCAATCGTTGAAACAAATCTTCGCTCTCTTGCAAGGCTTGTTTTGCGAGTGCTTTTTGAGATTCTATTTTTTCGATAATGGCGGCGAATTGGGTTTGAAGAGGGAGAGGGGGAAAGTACATAGGTATACTTTGAAGCTCTTTAGCATTAATATTTGCTTGACCAATAATGCTTTTGCACAATCCTCTCAAATATAGCTTAATGAATTTTGTGTTCATATATTTTGAGACAAAAACTGGAAGCATTGTGCTATTGAGACGAACTCGTATGATATAACCTGCGATAATCGCCTCTTCGCCGCCTTGTATGTATGTAGTTTTGCCTACTAACTCTTTAGAATTAGTTCTATTAAAAAGAATATCCCCTTTTCTAACAACATATTTTTCATAATTTTTATCGCTTATATCAATGTATTTCAAATTAGTTAAATCTAAGTCTCCTTGATATGTAATATTATTCATTCTAAGATACTTATATTTTCCTCCTTCATTTGCCGGAGAACTTGTCCCATAATTCACACTGCTACAAACTTCTCCCAAATGTCCTTCTTTCCACCTCTTCTCATTCTTCACCGGGTCGCCAAACATATCATAAAACACTGATTCCGCCAGCGCATCCAATTCTTCCAATTGCTTTTTGCGCAAGGCGATTAATTCGGAGGTTTTGCCAAGGGTGGCGGCGATTTGAAATTGTGTAGTTGTATCACGGGGATAAGAAATTCTCAGTTCTTTAAGGTTACTGCGAGTTATCTGAGGTTGAGCAGCACCAGTAATTACTGTTGACATTATATTCTTTTGTCGAAGGTATAAAGATAAGTATTCAAAACTGATCTCATCCTTGTTCTTAGGAAGAACTACCATTGAATTTCCTGTAATCCAAGAAAATGGTTCAGATATATTTATTGTGCCACAAGTTGCTCCACGACAAGTTACTAGTAATTGAGGCTCCTCATGATTGTATTTGTTATATCGTCCAATTATTCCATTAGCTCCGAAAACCGGGTATTCTCCATCTGACATCATTTCTTCTTGCGAAATGGTTTTTGGCTGATACATTTCACAAATGACTTCCATTTTTACAGTTTTCCACCCCTTACTCATCTTCCCCTCCTTTCTTATTGGCTTTCTTTTGCAACGACTTAATTGTATCCAAATAAGCCTGCTCTACGGGCGAAATCGTTTTCACCTGATATTTTCTATATTCAGCCTTGGCTTTATCCATTGCTTGTTGGTGGCTGATACGTCCGGCATCCGTTAACAGCTTTTCGCCGGTCGAAGACAGAATGTTATCCAATTGGCTTACATAGTCCGCCATATACATCGGGTTACGGCGCATGGCTTGAATTTCGGCAAAGTCGAAATATCCGGAAACGAGGTTGTTGAGTATTTTAAGCTCATCGACTGTGAGGTAATTTTTAGCGACCGTTATGTCTTTGCCTGTGGGTAATTCACCGGAAAATGTAGTCAAACCCATAAATGGTTTATCTGCATCAACCCGTTCATAAATAACTTCGGCAGCAGTATGTCCGTGTGCGGCAAAATGTAGTTTATTTTGCACAATTTTGAAAAATTGGATTGATATGTCCGATTTCGGATCGTAATCTACACTTGTAGCGTAAAGGTCGAGCACCTGACGGCACATCACCTTTTCGGAAGAACGAATATCACGGATACGATCGAGCAATTCTTTCCAATACTGTCCGCCACCCAATTGTTTCAGACGCTCATCGTCCATCGTGAACCCTTTGATAATATATTCTTTCAGGCGTTCTGTTGCCCAGCGACGGAAGTGGGTTGCTATTGCCGACTGAATACGATATCCGACAGAAATAATGGCATCTAAATTATAGAACTGCGTTTGATATGTTTTTCCATCATCGGCAGTATGTGCAAATTTTGCACATACTGAATCTTTATCCAGCTCCCCCTCTTCAAAAATATTGCCTAAATGCTTGGTTACAACAGTTCTGTCAACGGCAAACAATGCCGCGATTTGAGCTTGCGACAACCATATCGTATCATGCTCCATCTTTACCTCAAGACGGGTATTCCCGTCTTCGGTTTGATAAATAACAATATT
>JAISFI010000077.1 GCA_031263685.1 Dysgonamonadaceae bacterium
TAAGAACTGGCGCGGCTCATTTTTTTTATAACTATGAACAAACCTGCATACACGATTACCGACCAGATTGCTTTGCTCAAACAACGCGGCATGATTTTCAAGGACGAAGCGCAAGCCCACAACCATCTGCAAAATATTAGTTACTACCGTTTTAAAGGTTACTGGTGGGACCTGCAAAGCGACACGACACAGCATTTGTTTTATCCCGGCACCTGTTTTGAGGATATACTGGACCGTTACGATTTTGACCGTAAACTTCGCCGGATTCTTTTCGGCGGCATTGAACGGATAGAAATTGCCGTCCGTACCCGTTTGATTTACCATTTGTCCCTTGCCTACGGTGGTTTGTGGTACCTGAATCCCGAGCTGTTTAACCAGGTAACTGTAAACATCAACGGCGTAAACAAAACGGTGCATCTTTGGGTATTGGATGAATTGCAAAGGGAATTTGCCCGAAGCCAGGAGCTTTTCATCAAAGACCATCAACGCCGATATCCGGGACAAGCTGCTGATGCATGGAAAATACTGGAAGTTGCCTCCATGGGAACGCTGTCTAAATTTTACAAGAACTTGAAAACAAACTTGCCGGAACGGAGCATCATTGCCAACAAAATGGGCGTCAATTCGCCGCATGTATTTTCCGGATGGCTGGAATCCATTGCTTATATCCGCAACATTATTGCTCATCATTCCCGGCTGTGGAGCCGTACTCTGGTGAAACGTCCCGGTATGCAGTTGAACAATCCGCAAGGGGCGTGGTTCAGCCAACCGCTCAGGCAGGGACAGATAGACAAGCCGTTTTCGACTATTTCCTGTATGGTGTACCTGTGCAATTTCCTGAATCAGCCGCAGGATATGAAACGCGAAATCATTGACCTTATCAATGCTTATCCCTGCGTGCCGGTCTATAAATACGGCTTCTTCAATGGATGGCAAACCGAACCTCTCTGGAAATAACATATTAATAAAAATTTAAAATCCGATTACCAGTTTTTGAGCATAACTGCACTGCGTTCCCCGTATATAAATCAAATACAATCCTTTCGGGAGGTTTTCGATATTAACCTGATTTTTGCCGTTCTGCAAATGACCGGAGATGCAGGTTTTCCCCGACAGGTCGCAGATAGCAAAGCGGGCTTTTTCGCGGGTTTCTATTTGCAGGTATTCCCACGCTGGATTGGGATAAATCCGTATTCCGGCATTGTTATTGTCAACTGCCGAGACGGAAACAGGTTTCATTACAATCCGGATGGAGGACGCAATGTTGTTTCCTGTCCGGGCCATATTGTCGGCATCGGAATCGAAAGAATAATTTCTACCGCCGAAATTGTCGGCGTCATAAATGGTGACTTCATAACCCGGATTGACTTTCAGGGATGAAACATCATTGTTCGTTATTCCGTAAGCCGCCATGTCGGCAGTGTGGAATGAGCCTTCCGGCAGTGAAACGGCATAGCCTCCGTATTGGGCTTCTTCGTAAAAGGTAGCCGCGGGTGCATCGGTTGTTCTCGGAGCGCCGAATATCCGGTTGACGGTGGTGGCATATTTATTCAAGTCCCACGATTCGTCGTTATATACCCAGAAAAAGCCTCCGCCGACGTTTTTATTCGTTTTCCAGTCCTGCATTACCGTCTGTGTTTCCGTAAAATTCTGATAATTCAGCCTTCCGGCATGAAGCGGAATGTTGGCGATATGCCAGTCCGAAGGATTATTGCCCGCACCGCCGTCGTAACACTGAATCAAGACCCGTTCCACAATTCCGGTGCGTACCCGGTTGAGTCCGTTGATAAGCCCCGTCCAGTAGGATTTATTGGTATAGGGCGCCAAGGTGGTTTTGTATCCGAGTTCGTCCATCATGAGATGAAAGGCGACTGCCGAATTGACGTGATATCCATGTTCGTCGTCGTTGTTCACAGCGTCTATTTCGGGTATTGTCTCTTTCAGGATTTTGAAGTTTTCATACAGGGCGCTCCCTTCTCCCATCGCGCCGGCGGTGAAGAGTTGCCTGATATTTCCGTAAGATGTATTTCCCCAACCTCCGATACAGATTTCGATGCGTTCAATGGAGGTCGGCGGCGTTTTCAAGGATTGAATATCCGCAACGTAATAGGGATGTTTTTTGGCAAAAACATATTGTCCGTCGCGGCAAATCGTATCGCCGTCGGTGGTCAGCGAGCCGTCCGGCTCGACATGAACATTAAACAGAATCACGTACTGAAAGCCGGAAGCTTTTAATTTGGTGATGGTCGCCGGACGTTCCCTGCGGATATGACCGCCTACATATACCCCCGATTGTGCGACGCAATCCGAAATCGCGGCAAATGCGAATAAGAGGGCGAGAATGGTAAATTGCTTGTTTTTCATCTTAAATCTATGTTGAGAACTAAAAGTTAAAAACTAAAAGTTGGCTTGACGCCTGCTTGCCGCGCTTCGCGCAACTTTTAGTTTTTAGTTTTTAGTTCATTTTATTTTTTCTTCCAGCATCTTAATAAAATACCCGCCAACCACGGCACGTCCCTGGAATCCGCTCACCTGTTCCGCCTTGTCCGCCCAGTACCAGTCGCACATCGGCACGCGGGAGGTCGTTTCGTTCACATACTTGTACAGCGGTGAAACGAATTTTTGAAAGGTTTCTATGTCGTCGCTCAGCGTAGCCGTCCACATAATCCAGTCTGTCTTGGTATAGGTTTTCCGGTTGTCGAGGGGCAAGCCGTATTCGATTTGCTTGGTCAGGTAATACGCGATTTCTTTTTGAGCGATTTCTTCCGGGAAAATGTTCAGTTTCAGCAGCCTGTTCCATAC
>JAISFI010000079.1 GCA_031263685.1 Dysgonamonadaceae bacterium
TCTTCGTAGATGAAACGTCCGTTTTGCGGGCGATCAGTTGGCATGGGAGGGCTGGAGATGTTTGCGTTGTTTTCCGCAGGACGCAACGGATTATAGAGGTAATGCGCCACATCGTTCTTGGGAAATGCGAAGCTTATTCCCGGATGGTCGGTGTAATTAATGGCGCTGTGTTTGTCTACCCAGAACGCGATGCCGCTGCCGGGATGCAGGGGACGGTTCGGCGTGTTGAATACGCCTGTCCATGCTCCGGACTGATAAATGTCGGTTTCCGGATTGTTGGCGTTGTAAAGCATCGTGTAAGTCGTCTGCTGTTCCGATGCGGCAAACGGGTTGGGAGTTGTGTTGTAAAAATCTCCGCTGTACATGTTGTGCAGGGGTGGCGAGAACATGTACCATCGGTTGGCTTCGACATTCAACTGCACGCGCGCGCTGTCGTAGATCAGCAGGTCTTGCCGGATAAGCGCCGCTCCATGTTCAAAGCGGATGATATGACAGGCCACCGTATCCGTCAGAACAGGATACCAGTCGGCTTTGGACGGCAGGGTGACGACTGTGGAGAGGGCGGGCAAATAGCCATCATTATTGTCGTTTCCGTTAAGCGTAACCTCCCAGTTCTCCGGGTTCAGCCATTCCACACCTGGTACTGCTCCCGCTCCCGTTTTGCGCCAGTAGAGGTCGATGGGCGGGGTTTTGAGGGGCAGATAAATCTTGCCGTAATTCGTACCGGAGAAAATAGCAGAAACATATAAATCTTTCGTTCCCGGAACGGTCGGCTTGAAAGAATAGGAGGAAGTGGTAGACAATGGAGTGTCCTGTAAATTTGCATTGGAATACCAGCTACCTTCAAAGCCGTCGGAGGTGATTTCGAGCGTACTGTTCTCGCCCAAAGAAAGCATATTGTAGAGATACGGGTTGGGACTGCTCAGCGTCAGCAGGGCAATGGCTTTCGTCTTGTCTTCGCCGCCCAAAGGGAAAGGAGCGCTGGAACAGCCGTCCGAGAACTGCTTGTCCGTATAAACATTCGTCCGAATCTCTTGCCGGGGAGCATTCTGCAAATCCGGATTCTTGCTTTCTTCCGTGTAAGCGAGCGGTATCCGGTAAGTGAAAGGCATTTCAAAGCCTCTACCGCTTGTCCCGTTTAAGGCGATTACCGGCAACGGGATACGAAGCGTGCGCGTATTTTGGGATACGGTATTGCGAATATTTGCGGCTGCAACCGGCTGGTTATTGAGCGATGCGGCTAATTCCGATGCTTCGGTGATGGTACTGACCTCGCCCGACAGGTTCAGCCAGCGGGGAAGCGTCACTTGCAGGGAATCATTCGCAATCATATCGCCATCGCCGGAATATTTCATGACCGTAACCAGCAACATGTCCTGACGGGTATGGCCGCCAAAGGCGCTGTTGTTCGAATCAAAAGCGATGTTTGTGGAAAAATAATACGTGCTGGCAATATTCGTATAAACCGGATTGGAAAGCATATTGTTTACACCGGTAGCATTTTCTCCCAGCAGGTTCTTTCCGGAGATGGAAAAGCGATATTTAAATCCGGACAGGCTGGTTGTACAGTCCGGATTAAACATCAGCTTGAGATTCAGCGTATCCGGCTTTCCGGTCACTTTGTTGCCATACAGGACGAAATCATTACCGGTAAATTTGGACGTTTGGACGCTTATCCGGTTATCGATTTCGCTAATGGCATCGTCCGGTATGTTCACCCAACCGGCGGTGAAAGGATCCTGATACTGCAAAGAGCCGGCGCTTCTTACCAGTTGCTGTCCTTCGGGAACTTCGAGCGTAAGTACGGGATTGATTACATTGGCCTCCCCGTTTTTGCTGTCCATGCTAACTGTCACTTCGTAGGGTGTACCGAAACTGATATTTTCCGATGGAACGCTTATCTTTCCCTGCAGAACGGAGTTGCTTGACAGGGGCGTCGAAACGCTTCGTTTCCCGCCGATGTATTTCGTATGGTCGGGATTGGCGATAAACGTAGCAATATCGCCGCTTGGAGCCAGGCCGATACTGTCGAAATCGGCTATCAAATAAATATTGACTGTGCCGGACGACGTGCTGTTCAAACTGTACCTCAGTTCATAATCAATAGCCGGCCCCAGATTGCCTAAAGAAATCCATTTCCCGTCGATTGTCGGCGTAGTAGGCGTCGCGCTTTTATCGCGCAAGGCGATATTGCTTACATCGCCGTCGATATACAGCCATGCGGGATAGATGGCAGATGTATTCGTTGGATGAATGATGGACGTTACGATCGACGTTACGGTTATATCCGGATCGTAGGCCGTGAAATTGCTTGCGGAGATATTCAGGCTGCTGCGGGTGGCGTTATTGACAAATGTAGCATTGAAGTCCTTGCTTATCTGGGAAAAGGATGGCCGGACGCCAACGTAGAAAGTGGTAGTGGCGGTACCGCTGGTCGCCAATATGGGCAGAGGCTTTACGGTGACATATACGTAATACCCTATTCCGTCGTCGGGAGCAATCCATTTTCCTTCATTCTTTGCCTGCTCCGCCTTTTCGTAGCTGTCGGCAGTAAAATCGAACACGCCGCTGATATCGTAATCGTAATGAACGGTGCCGTTCGCATTGCGGATTGTCTGCGGGTTGCCTTCGGTATTGAGAATGGTTTGTGTGTCTTTATTGTCTGTAGTTATATCTTTGTAATTAGCTTTTATTTTCAAGCCGGAAGGAATTAAAGACTCCGGAAGCGTTACCCTTACTTTCTGGGGGCGCCAGTAAGGGCGGTATTCATTCGGATAACGATAGACATCGTCAGACGTACTGCTATTGGAAAAATAGCCCACGTAAAAGTCCGCACCGGCATTTCCAATTGTAGTAGCTATACCGTCTGTCGTTGCACGAAGCGTCCCGGCAGCAGTATGAACCCTCCAGCTATATCGCATCAAATCTTTGCCCACTCTTAATGCACCCGGATTAAACGGATCGTCCGGAGCGCTTGGGGCGGCATATACTTCTGCTTGCAGGATTTTCAACATGTTTACTACCGTCGAATTTGCTTCGAAAGGAACGGTAATATTCACGTTTCCCGCCGGGAAGGTTCCCGTAGTGGAAAAACGGACATACAGCTTGTTTCCATTTACGGTTACGGCATCTGCCTGATAAGTACTCCCTCCGGGAAAAGCAGCCGAAGACAGATTTGCGTTGTATTTCGTAAAATTGAAATTCGGAATATAATCGGAAGAAAGCAGTACATAAAGATATTTATATGTACCGGCGTCCAGTATTTCGCCGGCAATTTTCACTTCGCCTTCGTCGCCCGGAAGATAAGTTTCGTGGTTGATATCCTCCGTTGCTGCTTCAAGAGCACTGCCTCCCGATGTTACTGCATTATCCGGCGTTCGGTTATTGGCAGTATTGGAAGCGTCTTTGAGTTTTACCGCCAATCCGCGCGTGAGGCGGTTTAAGCGGAAATCGTCCATACGCACGCCGGTGGAACTGACCGTACAGGTGATCTCCTGCACTGTTTTGGTCACATACGTGATGATGGGACGAAGCGCCTTCTCATTAATGGCTGTGTTTGGATTGTCGGCTATATTATAGCCTGTATCCCAATCGATCCAGTATTGGAGCGTGGCATTGACGGGATCGGCCAAGTAAGTGTATTCCCCTGCACCTTTGGCTTTATAATTAAATACAAGATTGGCGCCGACACTAAAATAGTTGAGATAGAATCTGTACGTATTAAAATTTGTATCATAATTGGGCTCGCCAGGAAGGAGAAGCGGCGCGGAAGCGGTGGCCGGCAATCCGTTAAATGTTGGAATACCGTCCAACTCCAGCCATAACGGCAGGCGGGCATAAAAAATGTATTTAAAATTGTCGCCTCCCGTTATTCCCCGCATACCAAAAGGGATGGTAGCTGTTGCCTGTTGACCGGCTTTAATCGCTACAGCCGATGTTGCTGCAGTCGTGAAATTCGGAAGTTCATACCTCCCTATGTATAGAGATCCTGCACCTTTAAGTGCATTCCCATTGATATCCCATCCCGATACCAAATTCAGATACTCATTTCCGACTATATTGTAAAACCGGATGTTGTATATGACCGGTAATTTCACCCAGTCCGAATTGTCGTAGGTCTGACCGGTTACGTGTGGAATATAGACAAACAGATGATGATTGGAGGGAATCGGCTCGGGAATATTAAACTGGACATGTGAATACTTATCCTTGAACGCTTCTTTCAAGAGGCGCATGTGTCCGGTCAGGGGTAACTTATCGAAATACTGGCAGTTGTCGCGCACTTTATCTATGGCTTTTATGGCAGCATCGCCGGTAGCCGGCGGATTTCCATTGGGCATAATGGCATAATAAATCGGCAATGTTTCATCAATATAACTGTCTGCTTTAAAAGCATCATCAGTATAGCCTTCATATACTCTTATACGAATTTGTGTAATCGCCACCTTACCGGTATTTTTTCCGCTACCTATGCAATAGTAATTGACGTTTGAAGCATTAAATGCCAATGGCCGGTACTCGCCGGTAAAGGGTTCTGCCGTGAGGATAGCGGAATTTGAATTACTGATGGTAAAAAACGCTTCGCCCGTTTCCGTAATATTCCCAGTCAGTTTCAGGTTGAACAAATTGGAATTGCTGATACAGGCAGCTTCGGAAGCTGGAAAATCGGACTTCGCCGTAATTGATCGTTCGCCGCTAACCGAGCTTACGGCATTGAACGACAGGGTTTGCGGATTGCCGGCGCTTACAGGCGTAGCGCCAACCAGTTCTTTGCTAAGATTCAATACAACCTCGGTTTCGTTCTGGGAAACCGAAGTGATGGCTTTCGCGCCCAGCAGAAAATCGGAAAGCGTTGTGTACCGGTCTTTGGTAATGCTTATCGTCATCGACTGGGCGCTTACGCCGTTAGATACACTCAGGGGAATCTGGTAATTGACCGCCGTACCCACATCGACCGGTGCAGGATTGGCATTAACGGGACTGGCTGTGATATTGGGCTTCACTACGTTTAAGTTCAAGCTTTCTACACTGCCCGACAGTACTGCGCCGTTCGAGAGGCTGATACCGACAGTTCCTTCAACCGTGCCGGTGCAGGCATCCGCCCGAAGCCTGACAATCAAGTGTACCACCCGGTTGTAAGTGATGGAAGTAATGGGTATTTGATACACTGTTCCACTCACGTTGGTGACGGTTCCGGTCACGATCTCGAAACCCGCTGTTCCCTGTGTACCCTTCTCGACACTTGCAATGCTTACGCCGGCGGGTAATTCGATTTGAATGGATTTTGTTTTGAGGTTCTCGGCCGCTACCAGTTCTGAAGGAACGGTATAGGTAAAGCGAAGATCCAGCAGTACCTCTTCACTTAATATTCCGATTACAGTTGCGCTGAGTGAAGGCGAAGCGGGACTTGTTAGCCAGCTAACCGATTGTGCGCCAAGATTGAGCGAAAACAGGAATGTTCCAAAGAAAAGGAGGCATTTCTTGAGTTTGTTCGGGTTGTTAAAAATTTTCCGTTTCATTGAGTTGATTGTTTATAGTGAATAATTGTGATATGTGATGATTTTGTTGTAACGATGTTTTCTGGATTGCTTCAGGCTTCGCCTTCGCAATGACGTGGAGAGAGAAACCGCAATGACGTGGAGAGAGAAACCGCAATGACGATGCTCTTCACACGTCATTGCGAGCCGCTTGCGGTGAAGCAATCCAGCAGGTAGTAGGGCATGGTATACGCCGAGCAGAGACGCTATGCCGAGCATGGGAACGCAAATAGCGCAAATGAATAATTTATTATTTGTAAACATTTGCGTTATTTGCGTTCTGTATAGACGAAAAAAACCTCCGGAAAAAGGAATAATTCCTTTCCGGAGGCTTCGAAATGAAACACGTTTGTGAACAGGAGCTACATCCGCACCATGTACAGATGTGTGTGTGTGTGTGTGTGTGTGTGTGTGTGTGTGTGTGTGTGTGTGTGTGTGTGTGTTACGAAATTATTCGGAACCTCCAAATAATCTTCGTTAAAAAAGCATAAACCAGTATTTGTTTCCACAACCATCATAAAAAACTTTTCACTTTTAGTTTTTCACTTTTCACTTTTAAAAAGTTTGGGCGCAAAGGTAATATAAAAAAGAAGAAAAACAAATGTTAATGCAAAAATTATTGTGACTTTCCTTCGTAAATTTCCTGTACTTTTGCATCATGTTGTCTCTTATGAGAAAAATAATAGTATAATATGTCATTCAAAAATAGAGTAAATGAAGTGCGCAGAGCTATCCTGCATAGTTTGACGCAAAATATTGGAAATCGGCGGAAAGCTGCTTTTAGAACGCCTTTAGATCCGGAAAAATTTCGTAGAGTATTGATCAGTCGTCCAAATAACAGGTTAGGAAATCAGTTATTGATAACGCCTTTGGTACAGGAAGTCATCCGGAATTTTCCTCATTGTAAAATTGATTTGTTTGTGAGAGGAGGTTTAGCTGCGGTTATTTTTAAATATTATGACAATGTAGATCGTATCATCTGTTTACCCCGAAAGCCGTTCAAAGAATTAATTGCATACGTCGGTGTCTGGTTTTCGTTGCGAAAATATCGTTATGATATTGTGATTGATGCGGTAGATGGCTCTTCTTCCGGACGGCTTTCCACGCTGCTTGCAAAGACAGATATTAGACTGTATGGAAGTGAAAATCCGCAACTGAAAGATAAATACAAAGATTATGTACATATTGCCAAAACGGCCATATATAACCTGCGGCATGTACTCTCGTTGTCTTGTCCCGGATTTGAGGCTACTAACGCCCCATTGCCGTTCCTGGACATTCACCTGACTGCCTCCGAGATAGCTGAAGGCGGAAAACTCCTGGAACAACTTGTTGGCGGAAGGGAAAAACCAAGCATTACACTCTATACTTATGCGACCGGAGGAAAGTGTTATTCGTCTCACTGGTGGCTACTTTTGTATGAAGCGTTAAAAAATAAGTACGAAGACCGGTATCATATCATTGAAGTCTTGCCGGTCGAAAATGTGTCGCAAATTGCCTTTCAGGCTCCGTCGTTTTACAGCAGGGATATTCGTGAAATGGCTGCTTTTATGGCTAATACGGCAGTGTATATTGGTGCGGATTGCGGCATTATGCACTTGGCCAGTGCAGCAAATATTCCGGTTGTAGGACTGTTTTCGGCAACAAGTATAGATGTTTATCGGCCTTATAATGAGAGAAGTGTTGCTATAGATACCAATCATGTAACCCGCGTGGAAGACTTGATTGAGATAATAGATGGGGCGGTTAACTTTTAGTTCTTAGTCTCTGTGTGTAATTGGAAAATTTCCTGTACTTTTGCAGGAAATTTTTTCGACATGTATTGTCAAGGTGTATTCATTGGTTTATTATCGTTTTGTATTATCGGACTGTTCCATCCTCTGGTTGTTAAAACCGAATATTATTTCGGAAAAAGAGTTTGGTGGATATTCGGTATCTCAGGCTTGTTTTTTGTAGTTCTTTCGATATGGATCGCTAGCCTTTTTTGGTCGGCTCTTTCCGCATTGTTTGGCTTTTCCTGCCTTTGGACGGTCAAGGAGATGTTTGAACAGGAAGGTCGTGTAAAAAAAGGATGGTTTCCCGCCAATCCCAAGCGAAAAGGTGCGATTGCAGTTCGTCCCGAAATGCCGGGTGATTATGCTGCTATCCGCCGGATTCATGAACAGACTTTTGGTCGGTTGGATGAGGCGTTTTTGGTGGAGACGTTGCGCAAAGAACAGGGGTTTTTGCCGGATTTGTCGTTAGTTGCTGTAAAAAACAATATTATTGTTGGCCATGTTTTATTTTTTCCGGTAACGATTGTTACGCCGGAAGGAAAAGAAGAAACGTCGCTGGCGCTGGCATCGGCGTCGGTGTATCCTGATTTTCAACGTCAGGGGATAGGCGGTAAATTGATTCGGGAAGGACTGTCGATTGCCGTGCGGCGGCAGTACCGGTCGGTCGCTGTCTGCGGACATGCGGATTTTTATCTTCGCTTTGGTTTCCGGAAAGCTTCGGATTTTGGCATAAAGTCTCCATTCGCCTGTTCCGACGAAACGTTCCTGATACGAGAACTGCAACCCCAATCGTTGTCGGCCCTCACGGGTATCGTTCGATATCCTTCGCCTTTTCACCGGATTGTTCCACGTAAAATTTCGTAATTCAATATGTCTCAGCCTTTAGCAGAACGTATGCGTCCCCGTTCTCTGGACGATTATATCGGACAGAAACATTTGGTGGGCGAGAGAGCCGTACTTCGGAAGATGATAGATTCCGGCGCTATATCTTCGTTTATCCTCTGGGGGCCTCCCGGTGTGGGTAAAACGACGTTGGCGAAGATTATTTCCCAACAGTTGGATACGCCTTTTTATACGTTGAGCGCGGTCAATTCGGGCGTAAAAGACGTCCGGGAAGTCATAGAAAAAGCTAAAAGCGGGAATTTTTTTAAAGCCGTCCGTCCCATCCTGTTTATAGATGAGATACATCGTTTCAGCAAGTCGCAACAGGATTCGCTGCTGAGCGCTGTAGAAACCGGCGTGATTACGTTGATTGGCGCAACGACCGAAAATCCTTCTTTTGAGGTGATTCGTCCGTTATTATCCCGTTGTCAAGTTTATGTACTCAAACCGTTGGAAGAGAGTGATTTGTTGGAATTAACCGAAAAAGTTACGCGGGAAGACTTCGAACTGAAAAAGAAGAAGATTCATTGGAAAGAAACGGATGCTTTGGTGCGTTTTTCGGGAGGAGATGCCCGTAAGCTATTGAACATTATAGAACTGGTTGTTTCTGCCGAAGAGGCGGATGATATAGAAATCACCAACGCCAAGGTGATAGAACGTTTGCAGGAAAACCCTGCGGCATACGATAAGGGAGGAGAGATGCACTACGACATTATTTCTGCCTTTATCAAGTCGGTGCGTGGCAGCGATCCGGACGGCGCAATCTATTGGCTGGCGCGGATGGTGGCAGGAGGGGAGGATCCGGAGTTTATTGCCCGCCGGCTGGTTATTTCGGCTTCGGAAGATATTGGTTTGGCGAATCCCAATGCGCTGTTGCTGGCCAATGCCTGCTTTGAGGCACTGAAGAAAATCGGCTGGCCGGAAGGCCGGATTATCCTGGCGGAAACGACGATTTATCTGGCCACCAGTCCTAAAAGTAATTCTGCCTATTTGGCGATCGACGAGGCAATTGCACTGGTAAATGAAACCGGAAATCTTCCGGTACCTTTGCATCTGAGAAATGCTCCTACGCAGTTGATGAAAGACTTGGATTACGGTAAAAATTATAAATATGCCCACGATTATAAAAATAATTATGTGAAGCAGGATTTCCTTCCTTCCGAAATTTTGCATCGGAAAATCTGGAAGCCGCAGCAAAACCCGGCGGAATCCAAATTATCTGAGTATATGGAAAAAATCAGGAGAGGGTAAACCGTTTGGATTGTTGTTGTACAAATGCTTATTGTTTATGGAAGATAAAAACTGGAAGGGACACATCGTCCTGTTTGTGGCGTATGTTATTTTTGGATTGAATACGCCCATATCCAAGTATATACTTGTGCAGGGCGAGGTTTCGGCGTTTGCCCTTACTTTTTATCGCTTTGCGGGAGCCGCTTTGCTGTTTTGGACGGTTTCTCTGTTCGTGCCCAGGGAGCAGGTGCCGAAGAGAGATGTGTTGCTGTTGCTGATTGCTTCTCTGTTCGGAATATTTATCAACCAGTTCTCGTTTGTCGTTGGACTTTCGATGACTTCGCCCATTGATGCTTCGGTCATCACGACGTTTGTGCCGATTATAACTATGGTTTTGGCGGCTATTTTTCTAAAAGAACCGATTACGTGGAAAAAGGTAATCGGGGTTTTGATTGGAGCGACAGGCGCTTTGTTGCTGATATTTCATGGCAATACCGTCCGGTTTAACGCCGGAGTGGAAGGAAATCTCTTCTGTGTTTTAAGCTGTGTCGGATTTGCCATTTATCTTACGGTGTTTAAGCGGCTTATTCTCCGATATAGCGCCGTCACCCTGATGAAGTGGATGTTCCTCTTTGCTACGCTTTGCATTTTGCCGTTTTGCTGGAAAGATATAAACCGGGTGAATTATGCCGGATTGTCGATGGATATATATGGACGAATCGCGTTCGTCGTTGTGATGTCGACGTTTGTGTCTTACCTTTTAATTCCCATCGGACAGAAATTGTTGCGTCCAACGATAGTGAGCATGTATAATTATTTGCAACCGCTTGTTTCTTCGCTCATTGCTGTCGTCTTGGGGATGGATGTTTTCGGATGGACAAAGGGTGTGGCTGCTTTACTGGTCTTTCTGGGCGTTTATGTGGTGACGCAGAGTAAATCGAGGGCGCAATTAACAATTAATGATTAACAATTAACAATTAACGGGATGAAAGACGAAATTATCAGTAATTTGGATAATCCGCGACAGCTTGAAAAGTTATATCGGGACAATAAAAGGGCTTTTAAAAGAGCGTTTAATTTGGTTTACGCTGACATTAAAGATCGTTCGACTGCTCAAATTTGGAATGAGCGTTTAAATTTTGAAAATGAAGAGATTTCCTGGGGCGGTCACTATGAATTGACTTTTGTTATCATTGCAGCATTTATAGCAGGGATATTGGCTAAAATTCCAGCATTTACGCCTGTTACGTCAGACTATTTTTATCCCAGGAATATAGCATTTATCGTTTTCCCATTAATGACTGCATATTTCTTGTGGAGACAAAAACGGAGTAAAAAGATTGCTGTTATCAGTTCTGTTGCTATTTTATTTTCGGTATTTTATATCAATATTTTACCGGATAATGCTTCAAGTGACACGCTTACGCTTGCGTGCATTCATTTGCCTTTGTTTTTATGGGCGGTGTTAGGGTTTGCGTTTGTGGGCAACAATCTGAAAAGTGACCAATACCGGTTGGATTTTCTGAAGTTTAATGGCGATTTGGTCGTAATGACCACGATTATATTAATTGCAGGCGTTTTTTTGACATTTATTACGCTCAGGCTTTTTATGCTCATTGACGAGAGAATGGAAGAATTTTATTTCCGATACATTGTGGTTTGGGGACTGGCTGCCGCGCCTGTTGTTGGAACTTATCTTGTTCGGACAAATCCCCAATTAGTAAGCAAAGTTTCGCCTGTAATAGCCAAAGTATTCACACCGTTAGTGCTTGTGACGCTTCTTGCCTACATTGTGACTGTAATCAGGACAGATAAAGACCCGTATAACGACAGAGATTTTCTGCTCACGTTCAATTTGCTTTTAGTTGGCGTCATGGCAATTATTCTTTTCTCGATCGCGGGTACCTCAAGGAGCGCGAACTCCACTGTTGGGACTTTTCTTCTACTTTCTCTTTCAATTGTGACTGTTGTTGTTAATGGGATTGCGCTGTCGGCTATTCTGTTTCGGATTTCCGAATGGGGAATAACTCCTAACAGGCTTGCCGTATTGGGCAGTAATATTCTTATTTTGACAAATTTATTGATGGTTACGTACAGGCTGTTTCGAGTTGCCGGACACAGAAACCAAATAGAACATGTCGAAAAAAGTATTGCTTCTTTTTTGCCGGTTTACTGCTTATGGACAATTTTAGTGACGTTTGTGTTTCCGTTACTGTTTAATTTTAAATGATTTGCGTTCCTGTTTGTGACGCTTTGCAGTTTGCCGTTTCATATTTAATCCTTCGGATTTAGGATGCAACAATTTGAAATGCACCCTTTTAACCTGAGTTCGATATAAGAATAGCCCGTTAGGGCTTGTATATCAATAGAAAAACAGTTTTAAAACATCTCCTAATGTCCGTTAGGATATTCATTAATGAAACCTCTACGAGGTTTTTGTTATGATTGGGTACATTTTTCTATTGATATGAATGCCCTACGGGCAACAACTAATTGATTTGTAATTATGTATATCATTTCTTATCCCAAACTCAGGTTTTTAGTTTCTATTGTTTTATCCATTTAACAGCAGCGCTTGTTTTATCGGCAAAGAAGGCATGAATTAAGTAAACTCCTTTCGGCAGGGCGCTCACATCCACATTTATATCTTTTGCCTGCCTGTTTTCCTGTAACAGCCGGTTTCCCGCAACGGAAACAAGCTCAATGCGAACAATTGTTTTCGATAAAAAAGAGGATATTTGTAATTCATTATTTTGCTGTTTAAGAATCAAGTCGGGATTATTGGCTTTTATATCGGACAGCTCGACATAAAAATCGCCGGTATAAGGCGTTCTTAATAAATAGCCGCCACTCACTAAATATCCATATTCGTTATTTTCCGAAAAAGAAAAATCAACTTTATCGGAATAATGTGCGATATATTCCTGATGGTATAATAAGCGTGGTAAGTATTGCTCATACCATGTTTGACCTCCATCAATGGTTTTTGCTAAAACAGGATTGCCTCCAGAGTAATAGCTGGCGCCTGTTGGTATTGGAGCGGGGTAGGCGACATAAGCTACATCATCACTTTGAAAAAAGATATGTATTATCGCATCGGTAAAATGTACGGTTTCGCTTTCCAGATTAAAAACCGCCCAGTCGTTATTATCCGACTTGTAAACAATCATATTACTATTATAATATGCCTCTCTTTTGACGAGCGCATATACTGTATTGCCGGTAATACTTAAAGTCGTTATTTTGTCGGATTCATCCGGGTTGGTATAGGCATCTTGTGTTTGCCAAACAGGATAAATTCCTTCTTCGTTTTTTATAAGTACTTGATTTCCATCCCCAACAATATATCCGGTTTCGTTATGAAAACTTATGTCATAAAGATTTCGATTATTGGTATCATTTTCAGTTATCCACGTATCTCCGGCATCGGTTGAATGTATGATTAGTCCGCCGTTTCCTACTGCCCATATATTGTTTTCGTTTGTAGCGGCTATGGCGTTAATATTTTGTGTTGTTCCGGAATTGAGTTGTATCCAATTCGCTCCTGCATCGTTTGTTTTCAATATTGTTCCGTTATTGCCAACAATGAAACCAAGTTCGTCGTTACAAAAAATAATATCGTTCAATCCGGTTTGGGACGGAAAATGTTGTTTTTCCCAAGTCAAAGCGTTATCGGCAGATTTGGCAATAAATCCCTGTTCTCCAACGATATAAACATTGCTTTCTCCTTGAGCACAAACCTTATTCATGAGGTCGTTACTTTTTCTTCCTTCCCCATATTCGATGGTTCTTACATATTCCCATCCGGAGGAATAACCCGGCTCTTGAGAAACCTGAATAACCCGATCTTCTACGGCTTCTCCTGAAATAATAATTTCCGACGAGCGGGATACCAAACTTCTATTGGCCGATACAGAAACAATAATCTTCGCATCTCCATATCCGGACGATGGAGAAACGCTTATCCAGTCTGCTACATACGATATTGTCCATGAAATATTTGATTGTATGTTCACACTGTCTGTATCATTGTGTGAAAAAGAAATTTCATCTTTATCGCTAAACAGGTAAATATCTCCGTCCGAATCAGCATGAAGCTGTGCCGGTACATTCGCGAAAAAAGCGAAAACAATAATTGAGTTGATAATCTTTTTCATGATGTTTGTTTATTTGTTCTGTTTTTGAATGTTACAAGGCTGCCGCCTTACTTTTAACCCTGCATAGTGTGGATGCTACACCAAGCAAAGTAAGTTTGCTAACCAATTACGTGGCCAAAGGTATGGAAAAAACAATCGATATACACAATGATATAGAATATTTTTTCTTACTGTTTTATATGTTTTTTAACATCGCAAAAAAAATCTCCCAATCTTTTGCTTGTTATAAAAATAATTCTACCTTTGCACCGGAATTTTTAAAACAAACTGATTCAAAATAAATGAACGCTTTTACAGCATACGGACTACTTCTAAATATTATTATTCTATTGAACAATCAATCGGAAGTGAGGCCGCTGTGTAGTTAAATATACAGAAAAGAAAACGAAAAGCCTTTCTCACTTCAAAATGAGAAAGGCTTTTTTCTTGTAAGAAAAGACAAATTAGAAACAAATAAACGTCAAAAGAACATGGCAGAAAAATTATTTATTTTCGACACTACACTGCGCGATGGCGAACAAGTGCCTGGTTGTCAGTTAAACACCATTGAAAAAATAGAAGTCGCCCGCGCATTGGAAGCCTTAGGCGTCGACATTATTGAGGCAGGCTTTCCGGTTTCCAGTCCCGGCGATTTCAATTCGGTTGTAGAAATATCCAAGGCGGTCACATGGCCTGTTATCTGCGCCTTGACACGTGCCGTAGAAAAAGACATTGATGCGGCCGTCGAAGCGTTGGCCTACGCTAAACGGGGACGTATCCATACCGGCATCGGTACATCGCCCTATCACATCAAGCATAAATTCAATTCCACTCAGGAAGAAATCATAGAGCGGGCGGTATGCGCCGTGAAGTATGCCAAAAGATACGTCGAAGATATCGAATTTTACTGCGAAGACGCCGGACGTACCGACAACGTATATCTTGCAAAGGTAGTAGAAGCCGTAATCGACTCCGGTGCTACCGTAGTCAACATTCCCGATACCACCGGTTATTGCCTTCCTTTGGAATACGGAGAAAAAATCAAATTCCTGATGGAAAATGTAAGAAATGTACACAAAGCCATCCTCTCTACTCATTGCCATAACGATTTAGGAATGGCGACCGCCAATACTATGGCCGGTGTCCTGAATGGTGCGCGGCAAGTGGAAGTTACGATCAACGGTATCGGAGAACGCGCTGGAAACACTTCCATGGAAGAAGTCGTCATGATACTGAAAAGTCACAAAGAAATCGGTATAGACACCAATATTAATACACAGAAGATTTATCCGGTCAGCCGTATGATTTCCAGTTTGATGAATATGCCGGTACAGCCCAATAAGGCGATTGTTGGTCGCAATGCCTTCGCTCATTCATCCGGTATCCATCAAGACGGCGTGCTGAAAAACAGGGAAAGCTATGAAATTATAGACCCGAAAGATGTTGGCATCGACGAAAGCATTATTGTCCTCACTGCCAGAAGTGGACGCGCGGCTTTGAAACACCGCTTAAATATACTGGGAGTAGAATTGGTGCAGGAAAAATTGGATGCCGTCTATGAAGCCTTCCTGAAACTGGCCGATTCCAAGAAAGATATCAATGATGATGATATATTGATGTTAGTCGGAAAAGACCGCTCTGCCATGCACCGCATCAAACTGGAATATCTTCAGGTGACTGCCGGTATCGGATTGAAACCCGTAGCCTCCGTCTGTCTGAATATTTCGGGCGAGAAATTCGAGGCCGCCGCCAGCGGAAACGGTCCCGTAGATGCTGCGATCAGAGCCGTAAAGCAAATTATTCACCGACAAATGACTATTCAGGAGTTTTTAATCCAGGCAATTAATAAAGGGAGTGACGATGTTGGTAAAGTCCACATGCAAGTAGAACACGAAGGGATTAACTACTACGGATTTTCTGCTAATACGGACATTGTCGCCGCTTCTGTTGAAGCTTATGTTGATGCAATCAATAAATTTGTGAAGTAGTGAAACTGTTTATAAATTAAAAAATGGAACACTCAAATACGATTGCTCTTTCGCTCTCAAAGGAACATAATCCGAACTATCTCTGCACGATAGTGAAGATTGAAATGCTGAGAAAGCACCCGAATGCCGACCGTTTGCAACTGGCGGAAGTTTTCGGCACCGACGTCATTGTGGATTCCTCCACGCAAATTGGCGATGTGATGCTGCATTTTCCGATAGAATGTTGCATCAGCGAGAAGTTTTTGCTTGCCAACTCGCTGTATCGCGAAAAAATTCTTTGCGAAAAACTCGGCGTTGAAGCCGTTGAGAAATCGGGTTTCTTTGAGGAAAAAGGGCGTGTGAAAGCCACAAAACTGCGCGGCCTCGTTTCCAATGGCTTTCTGATGCCGCTTGCTTCACTTGAAAAAACTTTCAATAAAAGCATTGAAAATCTCGAAATTGGCGCCCGTTTTGACACAATAGAAGATATGTTGCTTGTCTGGAAATATGAAAAACCTGTTGAGCGAATGAAGACCGGTAAACAGTACAGGCGGGACAGAGATGTTTCCGAACTCTTCATCGAAGGACAATGGCGTTTTCACTACGATACGGAAAAATACGAGAATAACTTCGTAGAAATCAATGATTTCCTCGTGAAAGCAAAAACCGTCGTTATCTCGCAAAAACTGCATGGAACTTCGATTTGTTTAGCAAATATTCTGGTAAAAAAGAGCAAGTACAAATTGGTGAACTGGCTTTATAAAATCTTCACGAGATCCGATGCCGAATATCGGGATGTATGGAGTAGCCGAACTATCATAAAAACGCCTGTTTATAAGACAAATAGCCGTAAATTCTACGAGGATGATATTTGGGACACCGTTTACGAACAGTGTTTCAAAAGTAAAATTCCGAAAGGAGTTTCTATCTATGCGGAGATTGTCGGTTATACACAAAATGGCAGCTTTATCCAGAGAGGATTTGACTATGGCTGTGTTTTGCCGGAAAATGGCGAATATCAGCCAGCCAGGAATTACAAAGTTTATGTTTACCGGATTACCGAAACAGACGACAATGGAAAAGTTTGTGAGTTACCGCTTCCGGATTTGGAGAATAAACTTAATAAATTGGGATTTAATAATATAGAAGTAGTTCCTGTGCTGAAAACTTTGTCTGTTATGGAAATTACCGGCAAAGATGCCAACAAGTTCATTGATTCCGACAGGTTTGAGAGTGAAAAAACGGCCGAAAACCTGTTCCACTGGATTAAAGAAGACAAAGAGGGCTTGTTCAATATGGAAAATAACAGTCGCTGGTGCAAGAATAAAGTACCAGAAGAAGGCGTAGTTGTCCGTATCGACCACAGAGCGTGGAAAATCAAATGCAACAATTTCCTGGTTTGGGAGAGCAAGGATTTGGACAGTTAATGTTGCAGAAAAAATAATTGAACGATAACAATCAAAAAATAACAATTTAAAATAACTTCAATATGTCAAAAACTTTATTCGACAAAATCTGGGATGCACACATAGTAACAGAAGTGCAAGACGGCCCCACACAGTTGTATATAGACCGTATGTACTGCCACGAAGTAACCAGTCCGCAGGCGTTTGCGGGATTGCGGGCGCGAGGCTTGAAAGTATTTCGCCCCCGGCAAATCACCTGCATGCCCGACCACAACATCCCTACGCTCCACCAGGAACAGTCGATTGCCGACCCGGTTTCCAGGAATCAGGTCGACACGCTGGATAAAAACGCCCGCGAGTTTGGTGTTAATTACTATCCAATGGGACATCCGAAAAACGGTATTATCCACGTTGTCGGTCCCGAAAACGGACTTTCGCTGCCCGGTATGACAATGGTTTGCGGCGACTCGCACACTTCCACTCACGGCGCTATGGGTGCGCTGGCGTTTGGTATTGGTACTTCGGAAGTGGAAATGGTGCTGGCTACGCAATGCGTTTTCCAATCGCGACCCCAAACGATGCGTATTTCCGTGAATGGAAAACTCGGCAAATGTGTGGGCGCAAAAGACATTGCGCTTTACATTATCTCGAAAATCGGCACAGGCGGCGCCACCGGATATTTCGTTGAATATGCGGGAGATGCTGTAAAATCGCTGTCTATGGAAGGCCGCCTCACGCTTTGCAACCTCTCTATCGAAAGCGGCGCCCGCGGCGGTATGATTGCACCCGACGAAACGACTTTCGAGTATCTCAAAGGTCGCGAATTTGCTCCTAAAGGCGAAGAATGGGAACGCAAACTTGCCTATTGGCGTACGCTGAAAACTGACAATGACGCCGTTTTCGACAAAGAAATCACATTCCACGCCGAAGACATTGAACCTATGATAACCTACGGCACCAATCCCGGCATGGGAATGGGAATAAACGATGCGATTCCCGCCACAGGGACGAAAATTTTTTCACCCCTGCAATACATGGGATTTCAGGAAGGCGAAAAATTGCTTGGCAAACCGATTGATTATGTCTTTCTCGGCTCCTGCACCAACGGACGAATAGAAGATTTCCGTGCCTTTGCTAATTTTGTAAAAGGCAAAAAGAAAGCTGCCAATGTTATCGCTTGGCTTGTCCCCGGCTCGTGGGCGGTGGATAAGCAAATTCGTGCCGAAGGATTGGATAAAATCCTTACAGAAGCAGGTTTCGAAATACGCCAACCCGGTTGTTCGGCGTGTTTGGCGATGAATGACGATAAAGTGCCTGCAGGCAAATACGCCGTCTCAACCTCCAACCGCAACTTTGAGGGGCGGCAGGGACCCGGATCGCGCACGATTTTAGCAAGTCCGCTGATTGCTGCTGCTGCTGCGGTTACAGGTTGCTTAACCGATCCGCGCGATTTTTTGTAGAATAGAATGTAGATAACACATATAGTTGATTTTTAAAGAATAACGATATGAAGAAGATAATAATCTCACTAATTTCAGTATTGGTCACAATGACTTCGCTTGCACAAATCCAAGCGAAGGTAGATTCGTCTGCTCATTTTACATTTAAAGGTATCCCTATTGATGGGACACTCAGTGAATATGTTTCAAAGATGAAACAGAGTGGATTCATCCACTTAGGCACTGAAGATGGGGTTGCAATGTTAAAAGGTGACTTTGCGGCATATAAAAATTGTATTGTAGGAGTCACAACCTTAAAACATAAAGATTTAGTTAGTAAAATCGCTGTGATATTTCCAGCATGCGATACATGGTCGTTTCTTTCAGCTAATTACTTTTCATTGAAAGAAATGTTAACGGAAAAATATGGTGAACCGTCGGATTGCGTAGAGAAATTTCAATCTTATTCAGAACCAGAAGATGATAACTCTAAAATGCATTATGTTGAATTTGACAATTGTAAATATTACACAACCTACAGGACAGATAAAGGTGATATTCAGTTGTCAATCGAACATGACGGAGTGACAAGTTGTTTTGTACAGTTAGCATATCATGATAAAATTAATGGTGACATCATAAAAGCAGAAGCCATAAATGACTTATAACTCTTTTCTGTATAGTTTTGCAGCCGGTGCATTACTTTTTACAACATAAAAATTGAAAATAAATAAAAAAATGAACAAATTCATCACATTAACAAGCACAGTCGTACCCCTTCCAATAGAGAATGTGGACACCGACCAAATCATTCCGGCGCGTTTCCTGAAAGCGACCGATAAAAAAGGTTTC
>JAISFI010000098.1 GCA_031263685.1 Dysgonamonadaceae bacterium
TTCTCCGGCATGGAAAGCTTCGGTGAGTCAACCGGCATTTACCTCTATGACACGCAGTATCCTAAAAGACTTATAGACTTAAAGACTCAACCGGAGTATGCCTTCGAGAAAACAGAAAATGATTTGTATCTTGAAAACCGCCTTTCATTGATTATTGGTACATCAACGAGGCCGCTGGGACTCAGGGAAGTTTCCGATGCATCTGCTACCCGAATACTCAGCCAGCCGCATCGAACGCTTCGCATCATATCGGAAAACGGCGAAGCCCTGGGCGCTGTCCGGATTACGGACAGTTGGGGCAGAACGCTGCTGGATGTGCCGGCAGTATCTTCTTCGGTTTATGAATATCAAACACCGACGCCCGGAATTTACATCGTGCGCGTTGGTGTAGAAGTGAAGAAAGCAGTAAGCATCCGGTAGAACAAACAAAACAACAAAAAGTCATGAAAAGAAATTATAAAGTTTTCAGTAAAATAGTGGTTGTGAATATAATAGTGATGCTGCATGTCCTGACGCCGGCCTCTGCCGGCGTGGGACTGTATAGCAAGCAACAACTCTCTATCTCATCCGCACAGACAGGCGAGACGAAACAAGAACTGTTATCCTCTTCATCAAATGGTAATATCGGATTATTTGATACCTCCTCCCAATCCACCTTGACGGCTGCACCCAGTGGTGGCGGTCACGGCAGCCACGTTCCGGTAGCGGATGGCCTTGGCATCTTATTAATGATGGCGGGAGGATATCTTTTGAGACGAAAGTCGTGAATGGCAATTAAACATGCGCTCGTAGGAGGTGGGTGCAAGACCCGCCCCTACGAGATAATACGTTTCATAGTCCGCATTATTTTGCCGGCAGCAGACGTTTTTTGGAAAATATCATGTAAATTTGCCGCCACGTTGAAAACCGTTAAAACCGGATAAATCACATACAATGTTGCGCATAATCATATTATCTGCCGTCTTCTTTTCCGCTTGCACCATGAAACAGGAAGCGGCAGGCTGTTCCGTCGTTGAAAACGATACCATTCTGTCTCTGATTTTTGCCGGAGATATCATGGGACATTCGCCGCAATTTCAGGCGGCATACGATTCGAAAACAAAGACTTACAACTACGACGACTGCTTTAAACATGTACGGAAATACATCGATTCCGCAGATATTGCCGTCGCAAACCTGGAAGTTCCCATTGCAGGGACGCCTTATAGTGGTTATCCCCACTTTTCAAGCCCCGACGCTTTGCTCGACGCCTTAAAGAATGCAGGCTATGACGTGTTGCTGACGGCCAACAATCATGTGGTTGACCGCGGAACAAAAGGATTGGAACGTACCATCAGACAGTTGCAACAGCGAAATTTATTACATGCCGGCAGCTACTCCGACAAGGCACAGCGCGACAGCTTGTATCCTCTGATGATCGAACGGAAGGGCGTCCGTCTGGCGCTGCTGAATTGTACATACGGCACAAACGATATTCCTGTCACATCTCCTAATATCGTCAATCTGATAGATACTAGCCTGATTAAGCAAGATATTCAAAAAGCCAACGATTTGGGCGCCGACCTGAAAATCATGACTGTTCACTGGGGAGAAGAATATCAGTTGAAAGCGAATAGCGAGCAGGAAGAATTGATGGATTTTTTCATCAGAAACGGGATAAATGCCGTTATCGGCGCTCACCCGCACGTGGTGCAAAACGCCGAAATCCGTTACGGGGAAGACAGCATTCCGGTACCTGTATACTACTCGCTGGGCAATGCCGTTTCTAATCAGCGGAAACCGAATACCAACGGAGGTATCATGGTCAAGCTGACAGTCAATACCCGTACAAAAAGGATTGAACAGTCTTCCTACCTGCCGGTTTACGTTCATAAAGGAGTATTGGACAACATCTATCAATACCATTTGATTCCAACCCCTGCTTACGACCGTCAACCGACAGAGTTTATCCTGAATAAGACCGACAGCATGGCATTGCGCCTTTTCGACAGGGAAACACGCAAACGTTTGGATAATTGCAGGTTAATGGAATAACCTCACAGGCCGCATCCAATCGCAAGAGAGAAACCATACTCAAACCACTTCCTAAAAAAAGTACAAAATGACCTATTAATTGGGAATATTAATCCTAACCGGATTAAAATATTTCTGTAACTTTGCCAAATCTTAATATAGAAGGTGAAAAACATGCTAAACAAAATGTTGCTTCCCATTTTCTTTTTCTTCTCCATTTCTGTAGCATACGCAGAAAGAGAATACGTGTTTCGTCACTTGGATGTTGTGAACGGCATGTCCGACAACCAAATACGGAGCATCACTTTAACGCCCGACGGTCGCATCGCCGTCCGCACGTTTTCTATCCTCAATATTTACAACGGCAACACTTTCGAGCATTATTACCACGACCGACGAAAAGATTATCAATGGGACTACAACCGTTTCCTGAAAGAACGCTATGCTTTCAAGGAATATTACGACAATAAAGGGCGACTGTGGATGAAAGCGCCCGACTATCTATCGCTCTTCGATCTGAACACTAGCCAATTTGTCTATGACATTGAAAGAGAACTGAATGCGATGGGTATTCATCAGAAATTAAAGAACCTCTTCATCGACGATGATAAAAACTATTGGTTTCTGACCGAAGACGATGCTTTCTCTCTGTATGACGTCACAAAAGGGGAATTGAAAGTGATTGATACGGGAAATAACGAATTTACCGAACAATATGGAATCCCTTACGAAATGGCTCAATATAAGAATCTGTATTGGATCATGTATTCAAGTGGCTTACTTCGCTGTTGGGACAGCGCTTCGGGAGAATTTATTATGCAAGACACGCATTTCACAACAGAAATAACGGACGCAAGTAATTTTTTAGCGATCCACCCTACTGCTACAGGCGACCTTTGGCTGATGTATAATAATGCTGTTTCATTCTACAACCGGACAGATAAAACCTGGAAGAAAATTGCAGGCATCGAAGGTCTTTCCAATTTTTTCACCTGCATGGACTTGGATACAGATGGAAATGTGTGGGTGGGCACTTCGTGGTCGGGATTGAGACGAATTGATTGCCATACCCATGAAGTGGAAAAAATGGCCGGACTGAGATTAGATACGGGTGGAGAATTGAACAACGATATCCAATGTGTCTTTGTGGACAATAACAGCGGCTTGTGGGTAGGCACTTTATGGCAAGGCATTTGCTATTATCATCCCAGCATGAAGAAATTCAAACTGGTACAGACCAAACAGGAAAAAACGCTTATTACCAACGAATCCATCCGCTGTTTTCTGGAAGACGAAGATGGCACCATCCTGATTGGAACACTTTACGATGGAGTTTTACGCTATGACCCGGCAACAGGAAAGATTAATCCTGCTTTTCGAGACTTTCTCAACGAAGGACTTTGCCTGTCCCTTTACCGCGACAGCAAAAAGCGACTGTGGGTCGGCACGTTCCTGAACGGATTTTATTGCATTGACGGAAAGAAAGTGAAGATGTACAATCATTCGGTACTTTCCGACTACGATTTTACCAACCGCAATATTTCCCGTGCCATCTACGAAGATGCCAGCGGACGATTTTGGGTAAGCGTTTCCAATCAAGGCGTAGGCGAGTTAAATCTTCAAACGGGAAAAATAGATATGCTGCGCGACCGGCATCCCGAAATTAGTTTCCACAAAAAGAATTTCGGCTTCTTTACTGTTGACTCCCATACGTTTGCCGTTTACGGCGAAAGTGGAATTTATTATTACAATACCCTGGAAGATAAAATATTTATTCCTTCGACCGATATTCCCGACTTTACCATCTCCAACATTATTTGCAATTACATCATGGAAGACAGCCGCACCCTCCAGTGGTTCGGCACAGAACGTGGAATATGGATATGGGACAAAGAAAACCGGTGCAATTATACTATTGATACCAAAGACGGACTACTCAACAATTCCGTTGTTGCCATTCAGGAAGACGACAACAAGGTTATGTGGGCAGCTTCCGCCCATGGACTTACCCGGATTGAAGTGGAGAAAAGCGGTGACCAGTACCGATTCTCATTGGTTAATTTCGATACACACGAAGGTTTACAAAATGGCAAATTCTTTGAAGGTTCGTTGTTGAAAACCCGGAATGGCGACCTTTATTTTGGCGGTTACAATGGATTCAATACATTTAATCCCAATAAAATACAGTACAATCAAAGCAGAAGCAAACCATTATTTACCGCTTTCAAATTGTTTAATGTGCCGATAAAAGAAGGAACTGAGCATGGCGGACATATCATCCTCAAAAAAACGGTTAATCATACGGAAGAAATCAAGTTAAACTATAAAGAAAACTTTATTTCGTTTGAATTTTCCGGTTTGAACTACGTCAATCCCTCACATACCTATTACAAGTACAAATTAGAGAATTACGATTATGACTGGACGGAGATTGCCACCTCTGGATTGGGAGCGGCTTCCTATACCGGTCTGCCTCCCGGAAAATACAATATGATTGTTTATACCGCCAATAATGATAAGGTATGGGGCGATGCATCCGCCCAAATTACCATTATCATTACGCCTCCATTTTGGGCAACTGTTTATGCCTATATCGCTTATATCCTTTTAACCCTGGTTATTATTTATGTTCTTCTGAGATACGTGCAAAAAAGGAAACAGCAAAAACAAGTCGAACGGGAAGCCCTCGAACGGGTAAAACAAAAAGAAGCCTTAGACCAAATGAAATTCCGCTTTTTTACGAATATCAGCCATGAGTTCCGTACGCCGCTTACCTTGATTATGACGCCCTTAGACCGCTTAATACAGCAACAGCAGGAAGGAAACTTGAAAGACAAATTAAAAATCATTTACCGGAATGCACATAATATGCTGGATTTAATCAATCAACTGTTGGATTTCCGGAAACTGGAAATGGGAGGCGAAAAACTGAAATTAGATTATAACGACTTCATCAAATTTGTTGAATACATCTACGCTACATTCAAGGACACAGCAATCAACCGGAATATGGATTGGGTACTGGAAAGCGAATGTACGAAACTGCAGATGTGGTTCGACAAGAATAAAATGCAAAAAACCTTGAACAATTTATATTCCAATGCCTTAAAATTTACTCCTGCCGGAGGATATGTTTCCACGACGATTAAATTAACGGAAAAAGACGAACGGGAATATGTTATAATCGAAATCTCGGATACGGGCTGCGGCATCGACGAAAAAGATGTGAATTCAATATTTGAACGGTTTTACCAGAGCGAGACGAACGCTTCCGGCTCTGCGGGCTCCGGCATCGGACTGCATTTAGTGAAAGAATACGTTTCATTACACGAAGGAAATATCAGTGTTAGCAGTACAATCAATGAAGGCACGACCTTCATCCTTTCTATTCCGGTCGATTTGAAAGGAAAACCGGATATGGAAACCGCCGTGTCGATGATTGAACAGGAAAATGAAGAACCCCGAAAAGTGTCGGACAAAAAAACGCTATTGGTCGTGGAAGACAATTTGGAATTTCGATGTTTTTTAGTTGAACAGTTAAGCGAAAAATTCAATACGCTGGAAGCCGGCAACGGAGAACAAGGTGAAGAAATCGCCCTTCAACAATCGCCCGACCTGATTGTTTCCGATTTGATGATGCCCGAAGTGGATGGTCTTGAAATGTGCGAAAGACTGAAAAACAACATCCAAACCTCCCACATTCCTATTATATTACTGACTGCTCGCTTATCCGATGAAGCGAAAATAGAAAGTTACAAGGCGGGAGCAGATTCGTACATTTCCAAACCGTTCGATTTTGAAGTCTTGTTAGTTCGGATTGAAATGCTCATCGAACAACAGGAAAAACGTAGAGAATTGTTCCGCAAAACCATTCAAATTGCGCCTAAAAGCATTACGATTACCTCGATCGACGAACAATTTGTGACACAAGCGCTCGAAAGTGTCGAAAAGAATATTCAAAACCAGGATTATTCCGTCGTAGAACTATGTAAAGATTTGGGGATGAGCAAAAGCCGGCTATTTCCAAAGTTCCAATCGATTATCGGCTCAACACCCAACAATTTCATCCATTCTATCCGCCTGAAACAGGCAGCGCAATTCTTAAAATCCAGCCAGTACAATATCTCGGAAATTTCCGATTTGGTCGGTTTTAACTCCATCAAATATTTCAACAAATATTTCAAAGAAGAATTTGGCATGACGCCTACGCAATACAGAATGGAAAACATGGATAAATAAATCGCTGTTTTTCATCGCCAATTCCAATTTTGTTGGATAAAGATTTGCATAAGTCCTCCGACTCGCGTACTTTTGTAGAATTTTATAAGTGTTGAATTTTTAGTATAAGCATGATACAAAAGTATTCGTCTGCACTACTGGAAGATGCGGTGAATGAGTTTTCCAAATTACCGGGCATCGGACGAAAAACAGCGCTGAGATTGGTATTACATTTATTGAAACGGACAATTCCGGAGGTTGAAACGTTCGGAGAAGTTGTCGTGAGGCTTAGAAACGAACTGAAATATTGTAAGCTTTGCCACAACGTTTGCGACGAAGATACGTGCAGTATATGTAGAGATCCGTCCAGAGATGCGTCGGTTGTTTGTGTCGTGGAAAATATCAAAGAAGTGATGGCGATCGAAAATACAGGACAGTTCAAAGGCTTGTATCATGTGCTGGGTGGTATTATTTCTCCGATGGACGGCATTGGCCCCAATGATTTGGAAATCGAGAGCTTAATAGATCGGGCAAAGACAGGAGCTGTTAAGGAAATTATTTTTGCACTGAGTACTACGATGGAAGGAGATACAACGAATTTTTACATACACCGAAAACTCACAGGCATTGATATTAAAATAAGCGTCATTGCAAGAGGCGTTTCCATAGGAGATGAAATAGAATATGCCGACGAAATTACATTAGGACGGTCAATTTTGAATAGAACACCATTTAATGACTCTTTTAGACACTAAACATTATGATAATTGCAGTAGACTTTGACGGAACGATTGTTGAGCACGAATACCCTAAAATGGGGAAAGAAATCCCTTTTGCAATAGACTCTTTAAAAAAATTGCAGGAGGAAGACCAACACATGCTGATTCTTTGGACGGTACGGGATGGCGAATTACTGGAAGAGGCCGTTCAATTTTGCGAAAAGCGAGGATTGAAGTTTTATGCCGTCAACAAGAACTATCCGGAGGAAGACTCTTCCACTGCCTCCAGAAAAATAAATGCCGACCTGTATCTTGATGATCGTGGCTTAGGCGGATTACCCGACTGGGGCATGATTTACAAGATGATCAAAAGCGGTCCGAAATTCACCTTTAATTATAACATCCTCTGCCATTACGAAATGGAAGTCAAAAAATCGGATCGGAAGAACTTCTTCACCAAATTAGGAGAAGTGATGGATAAGGGTAGAAGCAAGAGGTGAATTTACTCCGACCGGATGGCATGGAAAACTTCCAGCCGTTGCTGTAACAAATCATACTGATGTTCTTTAACAAATGAAGTGCAGGCACGTAATCCTTCCTGCGTGCTGCCGGTGGTAGAGAGGGAGATGGCGCTGATTCCGTAGTAGATTAATGCGGCCATCAACTCGTCGCCCGTCATTCCGGGATAACGGATGGTGAAATAGAAACCGTCGGCTATCGGTTGGTCGAGGTCCTTTTCGTAAACAATTTCAAAACCATTTTGGAGAAATATCCGTTTTAATTTTTCTGCTCTTTTTCCGTAAACTTTTACCTCATCAAGGAATTTGAATGTTCCGTCTGATGCAGCTTTGAACATGGCGGCTAAGGCATGTTGCGCCGAATGACTTGTCCCTGCGGAAATCGCGTATAAAGCTCGATGAATAAATGTGCTGCCAAATGTCCCGCTACCGTAGCGCTGGATGAGCGCGGGGAATTGTCGGTCGTACAATTGCTCTGAGATAGCAACAATGCCAATCCGCTGTCCGGCATAGCTGAAAGCTTTGGAACCGGAAATGAGCAGGAGATAATTATCGGTATATCTTCCTACAGAAGCCTGATAGGGCGGTACAAAAGGACAACCGAGGTCTTTTCGAAAGTCCATGGCGAAGTATGCCAAATCTTCCAGAACAATGACGTCATATTGATTGGCGGCATCTCCGATAATCTTCAATTCTGCTTCATTCAGGCAAAACCAGGCCGGATTATTCGGGTTGGAATAGATGATGGCAGCGATGTTTCCTTTCGAAAGGTATTGCTCCAATACGGTTTTCAATTTTTCGCCCCGGCAGTGATAAAGGTCGAATGTTTCGTATGCGTATCCGAGGAGTTTGATCTGTTGCTTTTGTACCGGAAATCCGGGATCGATAAAAAGGATGGTGTTTCTGTCCGGATAGCATTGTCCGGCCAGCAGGAAAGAGATAAACGTCCCTTGCATGGAGCCGACTACCGGTACACAGCATCTGCCGGGAATATTCAGGTCGATGAAAGCTTCGATGAAGCGGGAGGCTTCGTGTTTCAGTTCCGGGATGCCGTCTATCTGAGGATAGATGGAAGCGGCGCCGTTTTCCAGCGCTTTAATTTCCGCATCGACACCCGTTTGGGCAGGAGGTAACCCAGGTACACCCATTTCCATGTGGATAAATTCGATACCGGTTTCCTGTTCGAGGGCGTTGGAGAGAGCAACGATCTCACGGATAGTCGCTTTCCCAAAATCGGGGATGTGCAATGCTTGAATTGCTTTGTGAACGACGCTGGGAATGATGGGAATATTTATCGGCTTTTCCATTTACTGTTGTTTTTTATTTTTATACGATTTTGTTTTTACTGTTCTTTAGCTGCCTTTTTCGTTTATTTTTTGAGACTGAACTCGCAGCCACAATATTGCTGGTTATAAAAATTGTTTGTAGCCAGGAGGATGCGCCGGCGTTCGCTCAATCCGTCTTTTCGCCAGTTCTTCTCCCAGAAAGTTACGCCTTCAAATTGTGCTGCTGCCCAGTGACCGGCTTCGGCAATTTGTTCCAGCCGCTTCCAGCGAGAGGCGGCCAGCGTGGTCGCAAAGCGGTCGAACCCCTGTTTCTGTGCAAATTGGGCGGTGGCATAGAGCCTTGTCTTGAAACATTGCAGACAGCGGGCGCCTCTTTCCGGTTCTTCTTCCCATCCGGCAATATCCTGTAACCACTGGTCATGATGATAATCGCCGTCGATGATGTCCAATCTCTGCTGGAGGGCATAACGGGTACATTCCGCCTTGCGGAGTTCGTACTCGGACGAGGGATATATGTTGGGATTAAAATAGAACAAAACAGGGTGTACGTCTTGCTCCAACAACCATTCGATGATTGCCGCAGAACAGGGTGCACAACAAGCATGAAGTAATAACATGAATGATGAATCTTCAAACGGGTACAAATGTACATGAAATTACGCAATTACACACGCAGACAGATAAAAATTTCGGCGCTTGGAGAATATTCTGAAATTGTCTACCTTAAATCTTCCATCTTTCTCTTCATATATTTATTTTCAGGCTCTCCTGCAAAACCATATTTCTCATATAATTTATGTGCGTCTCTGGTCGCCAAAAACCCAACTACTCCCTTTAGTTCTTCCATATTTGTTATTGTTTCAATTAGTTTTTTGCCCAAACCCTTTCCACGAAATTCTTCATCAATAATTACATCACATAACCAATACACCGTTGCATTATCTGTAATAATCCGTGCAAAACCAACCATCTTTTCTTTAAAATAGATGCCAATACACATCGAATTTTCGATAGATTTTATTATTGTTTCTTTACTCCGATGATTTGCCCAATAACTTTTCCGCAATAATTCACATACTTTATCTACTGAAATTAAACTTTTATCATTACTAAATCTAAATTCGCCCCAATTTATTTCCATAAGAATCTCCTTTTATATTGTTATACCAATGGTTTATATTATTTTTCGATATATTTCTCCGAAACAAAAGTAAACAAAAATCAATTGTTGCCATACAGCCGCAGCACTTTTTTCATAACCTACACAATATTATCTCTAAAAAACGCATTACATCTGTTTTCGGCGATTCTTATCCGGTCTTCATCCGCACCGCTTGCCTCAAAAAAAGCAGGCTTAATAACTGTCCGGTTTTTATTTACTGTTTTTTGCCAGGTA
>JAISFI010000127.1 GCA_031263685.1 Dysgonamonadaceae bacterium
CCGGAAACAACTTCATAAAATTAGGATCAGAATACGCCATCGCCGCTATCTTGTTGTAATCCAATTTCTGTCCATCCCCGCCAGCATTGCCTCTTGAAGCAGCAAGTGCAGCCTTCCTATCCTTCCGAGTGTCATCTCGTTCTTTTTCAGTCGCTTCAAAGTTTTTTACTCTAAGTTCAAAGTCTTTTACTCTAAGTTCAAAGTCTTTTTCCCACTGTGCATTTCTTTCCGCGAGCTGCCTTTCGTCCGTATCCATTTTCTCCTTACTAGCAAGAATATTATAGATATTCTGCCGATTATACTTGTGATCCTCCAACCCCTTCATCAAATCCTTCGCTCTCGCCCCATACAACCCTTGCTGATAATCATTATCCTGTTGCATATACAGATTTCTTAACTTCTCCTCTTCAGCATTAACGCCGGCAAGAGCCGATTTTGAAGCATCCCTTTCCTGAATATGCGCGCCCCTACTGGCAGCAATCATTTGCACAATCATTCCCAAACTATCCCCAATACCGGCAGCCAACCTAGCCCTCCTCGCTTGCTTTTCATCAACCGGTTCCGGCTTTTTCGTAGAGTCAATAAATGACTGAAGAAAAGGCCCCTCGTTTGGATTATACTGGTAATCCCCGCCAAAATACTTGCTTATGGCCTCCGGAGCATAATATTCCAACACTTTGTCGTATTGATCGTCCGTCCAACCCGCAGGCTTGCCCTTGCGTTCAACAATAGACGCGTCTTTATTTTCATTGGGATTTTCACTCTCATTGCTTACGGGAGTATAATCCCCGTCGCCCATTGATTTCATCAGCTCCTCTATAATGCTTGCCATTTTCTCAACTTTTATAATTTTATTCTTTGGACTTTGGAGTATAAATATCATCGATGTAGTCGCTGCCACCAGAACCATTATCGGAACCTCCGCCGGTGATGCCACCTGCCCCGCCAGTGCCTCCGCCTGAAGAAGACTTCTGCAAAGACTTAAATAAGCTGCTCAGAGAAGTGGCCGTGGTATTCAGCCCATTCGACATCAAATTCTCGTACGATTGAGCCGATTGTCCATAGTTTCCATATCGTATTTGGTCAAGGCTGTTTTTCAATGCAAGGTATTGATTTGTAACCCGATCCTTGTATTGTTGCCCAACGGCCCCAATGTTCGAATACGTATCCGAAATAACCTTGTTGGCCTGCTCTTTTGCCGCCGCCAGTGCCTCCGGGGTAGCGCCAGTGATAACGGCGGTATTCTCCAACGACTTGTTCTTGCGGCCCAAATTTTCCCGAAGGTTGCGAATCAAATTTTGGACATCACCCCTGTTTGTGTAATCGCCAAGGGCATTGGCATTGTACCATGCCTTGTTATCCGCCTCTCGTTGTGTGAGGTACTGATCCATTTTACGGCGTTCTTTTCCCGCCTTGTATCCCCCGTACGCGGATTGAGCTAATCCTGCTACTGCGCTTATTATTGCGCCTATTGCTGCTATTGGAAGTGGCATATTATTTATTTTATTAATATTTCATGCGAAGGAACACAAATAAGGCGACGGGGAGACTTATTGAAATGAAAAAATAGCGACGTCGTACAAATCCGGCGCCTTTGTGTGCTATTTTTGTGCGTAACGCAAGCGACACAGTTAGTTTTTATCAGTTATTTTTCTAATGGCAAAAGGAAGTCAAAACGGCATCAGCAACAATCCTTCGGGAAGACCCAAGGGAAGTGGGAATAAAATCAAGTATAACGTAAAAGATAAAATCATAGCAAACATCAACGATGATTTTATAAAGAGCGTATTTGACGAAATCAATGAGGTAGATAAGCCGGAAGTAAAGGCCAAACTCAAAATCGAACTCCTCAAACTATTCGTTCCGCGTCCCGTTTCCGACGAAGAAAAGAATGCTGCATCCCTCTATACAGAACACATCAAAAAACTCTGTGGAATGGAATGAGAGTTTTGAAGTAAACTATCTCATCTTGTCGTTATTATATTCCTTGCTTACCTCGCTCTCAAGATATTGTATCTCCGATTTATCACTAACCATCGCCCCTAGGGCAAAGATAAACTGCCGGTACTTGGAGCCGCCAAACAATCCCATATCAACATCCTTACGGCTTTGAAGAGGAAGCGGTATCCCGCGCAAAATATCAAAATTAACCCCGTCTATCGAGAAATAATTGAGAACAAACGGCTTCTTTCCAGCCAAATCACGCAAATCAAAAAAGGTACCGCGCAACACCATCCGCTCCAATCGCTTAAAATCAGGAGTGTCAAAAACGAGCGGCCGAGTGATGAGTGATATGTGTGTGTCCGCCGTTCCTGCTATCGCATAATCTTTAATTGCTGTCTTCCCTTGCGAATTTTCGCAAACCAGCAGTTCGGGAAAGCTGTTTTCAATCACTTGATCTACTTTCTCTGTGGAAATATAAAACTGCTTGCTGTCGAACGAATACACGTAATTAAAATCCGAATCTTTGTCTGAAATGATCAACTCATTTTCGTGCGGGTCATACAGCATAAACTCTATTTGTTTGACATACTCCGTAAACGAAAGTGCGCCATAATTGAGCAAAATGCCTTCAAGAGATGGATGGGATTGAATATTCAATTCCCTTGGCGCTTGCTGTAATCCGCCGGACAAGAGAGCCACTTCCTGTCCCATAATAATACATAACCCCCGGGCGGAGGCAAATGCTATGCCAAAGGGAGTAGAACAAATAATATCCGTGGATGGAGTTTCGTAAGAAACCGGAGCTGACTGGTTGGAGTAAACCACCTCTCCCTGACCCACCTGCAAAGAGTAAATACCCTCATTGGTAAAAACATACAATGGATACTGTCCGAACTGTCCTTCGGAAATTCTTATGGCCACCGAATTCATGTTTAGAATGGTACCGCTCCCAAGAATATATGTAGTGGCATTCGGAAACACAAACGGATTGTTAAGCGCAGAAACTTTTAGCTTGTTGGGTTCCGTATGTTCTACTACCGGATACATATAGAAGTGCTCCGCTGGGGCCGATGGCAATTGCTCCGGTTGAATAGACTGTATAACATTGGGGATGGGAGGCATCACCTTCGTTTTATCGCCCGTAGTGCTTATATAATAGGCCAAATTCATACTAAAACTGGGCTTTAGCTCTATCTCATGAATTTTATAATGGCTCACGCCTGTGCTCCAATAAAACCTCGCCCTGAAAGCTCGTGTATCCGGATAGGCAAAATAAGGATTCATCCAAAAATAAGTCGGCAAATCTTGTGTTTCATATTGGGAAATAACCGTCTCTTCTCTGCCGTCTATTTTCAAATCAACAGCAATTAGTAAGAGCGCTACGCTTCCAATAGATCGTGGATAGCTATACTGCATATAATCAATTAATCGAAAACCGTTATATGTCGGCAGAGCATCCTTCAAGCGAAACATATTTCCAAAATCATAGCTCCACCCATTAAATAAAATATTTTTCACATTAGCAATATGAACTCTTGAATTATATACATAAGATGATTTTGAAGAAATGGAATGGTTTGAAAAAGCATCAACGGAAAGCAATTCGTTGTAAATCAAATTATTTAGATAATCTTTCTTGGGAAAAGAATATTGTCCTTGCGTTGGATTCTCAATAGACGAAAAAGTTATACTGTTTTTTTCACCTATCTCTATCGAATACATATGGTAAAATAAAGCACTGTCCAGTCCGTCAATCATTTTGGACTGATCCAGCAATAATGGATATGATCCAAAAATAGAAGCATGACCTCCTTCATTTAAATATAAGTCTTCGTATTTCAAGTCTCTAAAATTATTTTCGGAAAAATACCCCAGCCCTTTTGATATAAAAACGTCAACCGATTGTATGACGTCACGCCAATTTTCCAAATAAGACAAATCAAAATCAAGGAATACTCTATATAGCCGTATGTTGATCGTAGCTGCTTCCTTATCGCCAACTCCAACTCCAGTACGAATCCGAGCATTCATTATCTGATTTTCAAGTACGGGGTACCACAGAAAGCTGACTTCCGACTCGGAATAATTCGGATTAGTAAGAAGAACCGGCATGGATGCCTTTACGAGTGAACCGTCATATAATCTGAACGCAAAAATCATCAAATGGGCATCAGAAAAAAACATATTATCTAATTCATTCACAACCTTATTGAAAATAGCAATCGATCTTTCTTTGAGTAAAGATATAGGTAAAGCCTTGCTATAAGTCTCACTTATGGAATTATCGTCGCTATCATCTATAAATCCAAAGACTTCTCCATAAAATTTTGAGACATCTTTCGGTACGATGAGGTACTTTATATTTTTTAATTCCGGAAATTTTCCCAAAAAATTGTACTCGTCTTTATCATATAACAGATACTGAATACCATTGCCAGTTATTAAAGATAAGATGTTCCCCGTCTGCTCTATGTCGTTCACATTATTGACTTGAGCAAGGCTTATCTTTATGGGAATTGTAAATTGCCCTTCGTCTTCTTTCCAATAATAAATATCGCTATTTCCGCCAGAATGGTTTTTCACCCCAATCCAGTTTTTATATTTCGGCGTTTCATGGATAAAAATCAGATCATACTGATCTCCTATCTCATACCTCATCCCTCGTGGAGAAACCGGTAACATCGCCCCATTCTTCTTCCGAAGATTAACGAGCGAATGACAATCCCCCTCCTGATATACCGAGGTGGTGCTAATTCCGTTGAATGACGTTTGCGTTCTCATATTCCAAAGGTATCTTCAATAGCCCTTTCCTTGACTTATTGAAATGAAAAAATAACACACTCACCCCAAAACATGTTTTTAAACATATAAAATAGCGACACAGACACCTCTCTCCTCTTTTCAAACCCTCACCCCCAACCCCGCCCACCCCCAAGCAATAAGTGCCGCATCCCGTTCCTCCTGATTGTTGCGACCGGTTATCCCTGTAAACGCGGCAAGTTCCTCCTGTGTTATCTTACCGTCCTTGCCCTTCCATATCTTTCTCAGCGGGCGCATGAGTTCGACCGGTATCCCGTAATGCTTGCACATCTCGACAATCATCTTGCCGACTTGGTGGTTGCTCCCAACATTTTTGCTAATCCGCTGCCCTTTCCGGCTGGGGGCGGTGTGGTAATTGGATATGGTGTTGAGCCAGCCGGCTTCGACAACTACTATCACTTCCTGCTGTTGTGCAGTCTGCTTCTCGCGCTTCACGAACTGCAAATAGTCCAGCAACAGAGGAAGGGCAAGACTTTCAAGTTTGAGCTTCCTTGTCGATACCTCGAGAGATGCCACTCCGGACATACTGGTATCGGGATCGATGCCGATGATGTAATTGGGTTTATTCGTTACCATATTTTACCACCGGCATTAATAAAACGTCTATCTCAGGACTGAAATGAAATATAGCCTTCTCCCATATCTTGCCTGCATTGTACCTCATATCCACCTCCTGAACACCAAGCAGCTCCATTGTTTTCATGAGCACTTGAAGACGGCCCGCGAAAAATACTTTATCTCCAAGCTCGACTTTGGCATCCTCGTCAAAAATCATCTTGCCGGTAGGC
>JAISFI010000334.1 GCA_031263685.1 Dysgonamonadaceae bacterium
GGTCGCCTAAGCACAGGCAAAGTGTTTTTTTTTGCGAGAAAGCCGCTCATTCGGGCGGCTTTTTTCGTGCCTCCAAAGCCCGAAATCCAATGGAAAATCACTTTTCAAGTCGTTTTATAGTTGCTTATCAAAAACATTTTATACCTTTGCAAATCAATTCTTTATAGCTTATAATTGTCTATTGATTATTTACAACACATTTGCGACATAACGATATAAATAACTTATAATCAATAATGAATAATTTCGAGGAAGGCAGATTTAACGCTTCATTCGCAGGAGCAGTGCACACTCGACATGGATGCTCAACTCTTATAAATTTTTTCAATAATTTCCACCACTTTCAATCCTTCTTCCGGTAGCGTTACGCGGGCAGTTTCATCGTTGTTCAGCGCTTTGATCACATGCTCAATCACATAATGATGATTTTGTGCCGATCCGGTATAGTATCCGTAGTCATTGCCGGGATTGGTGGGAGGAAGTTCCAGCATCGTATAATTTTCAACATGACAATATTCTACCTGGTTCATGTATTGACCTCCTATTTTAATCGTGCCTTTGGCGGCGATGATCGTGACGGAGCTCTCGAAATTCTTATCCCATACAGCAGTAGAGTAGCTCAATATACCCGATCCACCACGTATAAAATCAAAGTTGACGATACCGGAATCTTCAAAATCGGTCAATTGCGCATGATTAAAATCATTGAAACGCGCCCGGATGTTGGCAATGTCGCCAAACAGCCAATACATTAAATCTATAAAATGCGAAAATTGGGTAAATAGAGTACCACCATCCAAATCTTTTGTGCCATGCCAGCCGGAAGTTCCATAATATCGTTCGTCGCGGTTCCAGTAGCAGTTGATTTGCACGATATAGATTTCGCCCAGTTTGCCCGATTGCAGTAAATCTTTGATCCAGATAGATGGAGGGGAATATCGGTTTTGCATGACACAAAAAACGCGGCGATCCATCTCCCTGGCCGTGTCCAATATCCACCGGGCCTCTTTGACGCTCAATGCCATCGGCTTTTCAATCACAACGTGAAGATGCGCCTGTAATACCTTGACGGCCAGCGGTGCATGTAATCCGTTGGGCGTACAAATATTCGCCACATCGATCGGAATACCCGACGCCAAGAGTTCATCTATCGAAGAAAAAAAAGGTGTTTCGTAATGATCTACTCCCAGCGTTTTCGCCGGTCGAATATCGCACAGGGCAGACAGTACAGCACGTTCATCGCGGGAAATCATTGCTGCATGCCGCTTCCCTATATGTCCACAACCCACAACGGCAAACCTTACTTTATCCATGCGGTCAACGATTTCCGTACATTTGTTCGTAATATTTCTGATAATCGCCGGAAGTAACCGTTTCTACCCAATCCTGATTTTCCAGATACCAGCGAATGGTTTTCAGGATGCCGTCTTCAAACTTTGTTTCCGGCGTCCAGCCTAATTCTTTTGTAATTTTGGAAGGATCTATGGCATAGCGTTTGTCATGTCCCAGGCGGTCGCCGACGAAAGTAATCAGGTCGTCGTTTATCCAGTCGACGGCAATGTTGCCGGCAGCATCCGGTTGCTGTTTTTTCAATACTTTCCGGTAGCCGGGATGTTCTTCCATCAACTTTCTGATGATTGAGATAGTGAGGCGGACAATGGCGATGTTTTGCCTTTCATTATGTCCTCCAACATTATAGACTTCGCCGGTACGTCCGTGATGCAACACCAAATCAATCGCTTTGCAATGGTCTTCTACATACAGCCAATCCCGGACATTCGCGCCATCGCCGTACACCGGAAGTTTTTCGCCTTCCAGTATGTTTTTGATAATCAGCGGAATCAACTTCTCCGGAAAGTGATAAGGCCCGTAGTTGTTAGAACACCGGGTGATGTTGACCGGCAATTTGAAAGTTTCCGCATAGGCGGCGACAATCAAGTCGGCTCCAGCCTTGGAGGCTGCATAAGGACTGCGTGGATCTAATGGCGTTGTTTCGGTAAAATAACCGGTTTCGCCCAAACTTCCATAAACCTCATCGGTCGATACCTGAAGGTATTTAACGCCCGATCGGTAAGTGGGATAGCCGTTTTCATTCTTTCCGGCAGTCCAATATTTTTTAGCAATATCCAACAGGTTTTGAGTGCCCAGTATGTTGGTTTGCAGAAAAAGTTGCGGATTTTCAATACTTCGGTCTACATGACTTTCGGCAGCAAAATTTACGACAAAATCAATTGGATATTGTTCAAAGATAGACGAAACAACCTGCGGATCTCCGATATTTCCTTTGACGAAAGAGATGTTTGCGTTTTTTAATTCGGCTTCAATCGTGCCTAAGTTTCCGGCGTAAGTCAAATCGTCCAGGACAATTAAGCGGATATCTTTGTGTTTCTTTGAAATATATTTTACAAAATTTGCCCCGATAAATCCGGCGCCTCCTGTCACTAAATATGATCTCATGTTGTTGAATGTTTTTTTATGAAACGCTTTGTTTTTCTATGAAACGCACAGGGAAAGAATATATTGCCCATACTCGGTTTTTTCCATTTTCTCTCCCAATTCGTATAGTTGAGCTTGATTAATCCAGGCATTTCGCCAGGCAATTTCTTCAATACAGGCGATATAAAATCCCTGCCGTTTCTGGATGGTCGACACAAAATTGGAAGCTTCCAGGAGACTGTCGCAATTGCCTGTATCCAGCCAGGCAAAACCCCGTCCGAAGAGTTCCACTTTCAGTTTTCCTTCGTCCAGGTAAGTGCGGTTTAAATCGGTGATTTCATATTCACCACGTGCCGAAGGCTTTAATTCTTTGGCGCGCTTCGTCACCGACCGATCATAAAAATACAGACCGGGAATGGCGTAGTTGGATTTCGGATGTTCCGGCTTTTCTTCCAGCGAAAGTACGTTGGCCTGCTCATCAAAAGCAACAACGCCATACGCGCGCGGATCTTTCACGTAATAGCCGAAGATACAGGCGCCATCGCCCGTCTGTTGTGCTCGCTGGAGCATTTGGGAAAAATTTTGTCCGTAAAAAATATTATCACCCAATATCAGGCAGACAGGATCTGTTCCGATAAACTGCTCTCCCAGCACAAATGCCTGGGCTAATCCATTCGGTTTGTCCTGTACGATATAGTCAAATTTCATTCCTAACTGCGCGCCTGTTCCCAGCAGATCCTGAAAAACAGGGAGGTCGCGCGGTGTAGAAATAATCAGCACTTCCCGAATCCCGGCCAGCATCAGGGTAGACAGCGGATAATAAATCATCGGTTTATCATAAACCGGCATAATTTGCTTGGAAATAGATTTCGATAAGGGGAAAAGACGGGTGGCGCTACCGCCGGACAGGATAATTCCTTTCATATCATAATGCTTTTAATAATGATGCGTGGCGGTCTTTGTCAGAAAGAATCAGTTTTTCTTCGGAAACAGGCCAGGGAATCGCCAGTTCCGGATCATTGTACAGGAGGGCGCCTTCGTGTTGCGGAGCGTATGCGTTATCTACTTTGTAAGTGAAAATCGCTTCGTCGCTTGTCACCAAAAAGCCATGTGCGAATCCTCTCGGAACAAAGAACTGTCGTTTATTTGCTTCCGATAACTCTACCGTTACATATTCTCCGTAGGTGGGAGAATCCTTCCGAATGTCAACGGCGACGTCAAAAACGCTTCCTTTAATCACTCGCAGCAACTTAGCCTGTGCAGCATCTCCTCGTTGAAAATGCAATCCTCTTAAAACGCCGAAAGTCGATTTCGATTCATTGTCCTGAACGAAATCAACCTGACCGATATATTGCTCAAAAAGATTCTTTTTGAATGTTTCCATGAAATACCCACGAGTGTCTGTAAAGATTTGTGGTTCAATGATCCAGACACCAGGGATTTTAGTTTCTATGTATTGCATAATTCATAATTTTGCGCAAAGGTAAGGAAAATTCCTTTACAACATGGCTAAAAACAAGAATTTATAGTGGCGGAAAAAATGTGAATAGCTAATCAGATAGGCTTTGTTGCAACAGAATCCGGAACGGATACAATCTGGGTAGCCCGAACGTTTTAACGTCGGGTTAGAATCATGCATCATTGTACCGGAGCGGCGAAGCCTCGAAATATTTTATCTGATGAATGGATTTGATTCATGCGACATACATAAAAATATTTCGGGGCTTCGCCGTTC
>JAISFI010000172.1 GCA_031263685.1 Dysgonamonadaceae bacterium
ATATGCCAACCGGGAACCCCGCTTTTATGCCTCAATTGCTTTCAGCGGTAGTGTATGGGAATGTAAAAGCGCTTCGGAAACAAGTATGCAAGATAAGCAAGTCTTTTATTACCGCGAGACGACAGATGGAAAAAGTTACAACAACGATGAGCGCTTTCCAGTTACCGGAATAGGTGTGAAAAAATATTACCATCCGGACGACGCTGTTTCTACCGGCGGATACATTACGACTAAATTCGAACCGGCTATCCGTTATGCCGACATTTTGATGTGGTATGTAGAAGCCATCAACGAATTGAAGGGACCGCATAAAATGACCTTATTCGACGGGGAAGAAATCGAAATCAAACGGGATGTTGAGGCTTTGCGGTCGGGAATAAAACCCATACGCATGAGAGCCGGCTTGCCGGATTTTTCTCCGGATATTTATGGAGACCCTGCTGCTTTCAGGATTGCAATGAAACACGAACGGCAAATCGAATTTTTCGCCGAATGTAAGCGTTACTACGATTTAAGAAGATGGTGCGACGCCGAAATCGAAGAAAATATGCCGGTCTGGGGATATAATATTTATGCAGGAACGTCGAACAGAATAGATTTTTATAAACGGGAAATAGTAACTACTTACCCGAAAGTCTTCATTTCACCTTCCATGTATCTTTGGCCTATTCCGCAATACGAATTGACGCGAAATAAAAAATTGACCCAAAATCCGGGTTGGTAATAGCAAGTAATAATGAATTTGAAATATTTTAATATAAAAATTATGTGTAAAATCATGAAATATGTGAGCCTGTCAATAGGGGCGCTTCTATGTTATGCCTGCAATGATGCCTTGACGGATGAACTGTTTGAAAAACAGGTTCTCCTGACAAAAAATGGTTGGATTGAGCAATATATAGATATTACGGAATCGGAACAGTCCGATCTTTCTATTGCTGTTTCCGTAAACGGAACAACGGACAATGACCGGAATATAAATGTCCAACTGAAATTCGATTCGACGAATTTGGTGGACTATAATTTTGAAAAGTACCGAAGGGATTCTTCCCTGTATTACCTGCAACTCCCTTCCTCGGTAGTTTCTTTTAAAAACAACGGGGATCGTATTACTGTTCCGGCAGGAGATATACGCGCAATTTCGCACCTCGCGCTGGATATCAGTAAACTGGAGGATATTTATGGCGACTATGTGATTCCGGTAACGATAGATGCAGTATCCGAATACAAAAAAGCGGACGATTATCACAAGGCTTTGTATCACATCGTGTTGAAAAATAAATTCTCAGGGGATTACAGCGGTGAATTGAAAGTTTTTAAAACGGACAGTCGTGGTAACAGTATTACCGACAATCCCATAATCGTCAATACAAAAACACTTTATGCGATTGAGAAACAGCGAGCTTATTTCTATGCGGCTCACTACGATCGCTCCGAATGGGAACGGGATAAGTACATTATCAATTTCACAATGGATGAAAATGACAATATTCAATTGGATGCTTTGAATCCGGATTTGGGACTGGTACAGGAAAAAGCAGCGATTACTTACAGTATTTCTCCGGATAGAAATGACAATCGCTACGAAATTCTCGCAATAGAGATTGAGCTTTCCTATATGATTTCTCTTCCTTTGCTCTCCCCGCAATATCCGGTAAGAGTACAGGGAAAAATTAACAAGAGTGAGCGCGTTTTAAAACAACAGTAATAAAATTTCTTTTTTTTTAATTTAAAAATGTATAAAGTAATGAGAACAAAAAAGTTAATGGGATGTTTCATCCTTTCGTTAATCTCCTGGGGAATGTACGCTCAGGGACAGTTAATCAGCCGTTTGCCGGAAGGCGGTATCGGGAAACAAATTGTAAGTATTCATTCTTCCAGCGGACAGGCAGCCGCAGGAGAGAATGCAATCAATTTATTAATTGCCAATACTACCGGCAACAATACCAAGTGGTGCGATAATACTAATGCACAGCCTTGGGTGATCTTCGAATTGCTCGATTATTACAATGTCGATAAATTCGTCTATGAAGATGTGACGCCTTTTGAAGCAAAAGCCAATGTGGATGGTTATCAGATCTATGTGACCGATCAGCCTTACGATGATGTCATCGGAGGTTGGGATGACAGTGATTGGGAACTGGTGGTAGATAAGACTTCCGGGCAAGGGGATCTTACCGTGAAAACCGACGTGCTGGCTACGCCGAAAAAAGCGCGCTATGTGAAATTTTTGGTTACGCAAAAAGGTATTTACCCGGATGGATCCTTCGATAATGCGGTTCGTATTTACAGTTTTGATATCTACGGAACTTTCGCTGAAAAAATCGACCGGGGCAATCTGGTGAGCGTAGGGAAAACCATCATGGCTTTTTACGATGCGTTTAATGTACGTGAAGTACCCATCCATATACTGGACGCCAATATGAGCTATATTTATAACAAATGGTGTTTCAGAGAATTGAATGATAACGAAAATTACAAGTATGTAGTGATTGACTTGGAAAAACAGTACGACATCTCCCGGTTCAAAGTGTGGGACGCCCAATCGGTGGAAAGCGGCGATAATTTGTTGGGATGCAACATCTATGTCAGTACCTGGTCGCCCAACTTGAGTCTGATCAGTACGATCGAAGATACCAATGACTGCTGGACAGAAATAGTTGATTCCGAAGGAGAAGAATATGACAACATCAAGGAATACACCAGTACCAGCAGTTCCTGGCGTCCCTCCACTTCTACGGTTACCGGTCGTTTCGTTAAACTGGAATTTCCTTACGACAAAGTAGTAGGCACTTCCCGGATCTTTCAATTTGAGGTATTTGGAACGGAAACGGTTATTCCTGACAACGATGCTACACTCAGTCTCCTGACGGTATCTGCCGGAGCTTTATCGCCTTCGTTCAGTGGAAATGAAACAAATTACACATTGGACGTAGACAAGGAAGTAGATAAACTCGTGATTAATGCCGCCGCTACCAACACCGGAGCTACCGTTATCGGCACAGGAGAACATGCGTTGACTATCGGAAACAATAATGTCTTTAACATTGAAGTAACAGCAAAAGACGGCGTAACAAAAAAGACCTATACGCTCACAGTTACACGAGCCGACAAGTCAAAAATTGCAACATTAAGCAGTTTGAGTGTATCGACCGGTTATCTCTCTCCGGAATTTAAACCGGATGTACTGAAATATGCGGTAGATGTCGCTTCAAATGTGAGAAACATCACCTTGAACGCTACGTCAACCGATGCCAATGCAACCATAGAAGGACTTGGCAACAAAACATTATCCGGCGCTGAAAACGAATTCGAAATCACGGTGATCGCTGAAGACAGACAAACAACGGAAGTTTATACCGTAACCGTTTATGTGGCTCCGGAAGGCTTGATCAGCGTATCTCGTCCCGATGGCAGAGGAAAACGAATTGCAAACATCCACTCTTACAGCGGAAAAGTCAATGATACGGAAAATCCGTACAAGTTGTTGCTCGGAAAAAGACTCAATACCAACGGCGATACGGGAAATAAATGGTGCGACAATAGCGGTGAACATTGGGTGATTTTCTCACTCCCTGATATTTACCATATTGACCGAATTGTATTCCGAGATGGAAGATTAATGGAGCCCAACAATGGAAATGTTCATAACGTGGAGGGATACGATATTCTTGTCAGCACAACCGGAACGAAGGATCTCTATGGTGACAGCGATTTTAGTGAGGTCGTTTGGGAGAGCGGTAAGGCAGACGAAAATACAAAAGAGGAGGAAATTGATGCAGACGCCCGTTATGTGAAAATTAATTTTTACGGAGAAGTCGGCACTATCTGGATCTACGGAGTCGATATTTACGGTACACTTGCGGAAAGAGTCGATCGCGACGGCGTCGTCAGCGTTGGAAAAACCATTGCCGATTACAACTTCGCCTGGAGCGACCGGGAAACGCCGGCAAACTTAATTGATGGAAATATTGACCGGATCGAATATGACGAAAACTATGACGAAATTGCCGTAAAACACGATCCCTGGGCAATTAACAGAGACCACAATGGCGCTTGGGTGACTATTGACCTGGAAGATGTTTATGACATCAATAAATTTGTTCTTTACGATGCGGCAGA
>JAISFI010000301.1 GCA_031263685.1 Dysgonamonadaceae bacterium
CAAACCTGAAATACAGGTTGTCGACAAACCGGATTTATTGTATGGCGTCAGGGAATTGAAGATACAGGCACAATCCCTCTCCATCAATGAAAAAGGACTGCTGGAAACCAAAAACGTTATCCTGACGCTCATCCCTTATTATGCGTGGCTGCATCGGGGAAGCGGCGAAATGGCTGTGTGGTTGCCGCAGGAAGTAAGCGCTGTAACGCCGGCAGCGATTCATCAATCTCGACAATAAAAAATATGAAATACAAATTATCATGTGTTATTTTATGTGCTTTATACTTTGGAAGCACAAACATTTCGGCGCAAAAAATCAGTTATGGTACCGATTCGGAAACCGGTGCTATTTCGCAGATTTCCATCGGGAATGATGAAACTCAAATGAATTGGATACTCAAAACCGACCATTCGCAATATGAATGGATTGGCAAAGAATACGGCTGGGGACTGGGATTTTTCTACCTCAACGACAGACTGCAAAAATGGGAAAAACCCGAAAATCCTGTTAAGTCTGCAATGATAACCTACAAAGCGGGCGATATTTCAATTACTGTCAAGCGCTTTTACAAAGAAAACGATTTGGTCGAAGAATATACATTCGGGAATACAGGGGAAGAAACCCTGGAATTGATTGATGCAGGAATAAACACCCCGTTCAACGACAACTATCCCGATGCGGAAACCTGCATAACCAATCGCTGCAATGCACATATTTGGGCAGGCGGAAACGCCGCTTATGTCAATGCCGTGCGCATGGGTGGAAGTGCGCCGCATTTGGGGCTGGCGGTTATCGAAGGGGCTATAAAAAGTTACGAAATTCGGGAACGCGACCGTCAAAAAGGAATGTCTAATTTCCGCGGCGTGATAATCCTCAATCCGGAAAATATTACCCTGAAGCCGAAAGAAAGTTATACGCTTTCGTGGCGCATTTTTGCGCACGGAGGCAACGGCTGGGATGACTTTAATCTGAAATTATTGGATTTGGGCGGCATACAAGTCCAAAGCGACCGGTATGTTTATGAAAAGGGAGAACGTGCGGCAATTCAATTATATTCAAAACAGGACGGTTATACCCTTTATGTACCGGTAGAAAGATTGGGTGAAAATCGTATCGAACTCGTTTATAACGGCGGTAAAAAAACAAACATAGATATTCTGTGCATTTCAAGCATTGAAAACCTGATAGAAAAGCGCATCAATTTCATTATTGACAATCAGCAGTATAATAATCCGGACGACTCACGCGACGGCGCTTACCTCGTGTATGACAATGAAACAGACAGAATCTACCTGAACGATGCGAAGCGTTCCGACTGCGACGAGGGCAGAGAACGGCTGGGAATGGGCGTACTTTTGGCAAAGTATTATCAAAAAAACAAAAATGAAAAAGTCAAACACTCGTTATTGAAGTACGCCGAATTTGTAAGAACCCTTCAGCGCGATGACTATACAACATTCTCAACGGCTGACCATAAAAGCAAAAATCGCGGATACAACTATCCGTGGGTGGCCGAATTTTATTTTGAAATGTATCAGGCAACGGGTGATAAACAGTTTGCCATAGACGGTTACGAAACCATGCAGGCTATGTACAGGCAGTTCGGTTACGGTTTTTATGCCATTCATATTCCTGTCCGGTTAGCTTTGCAAGTGCTGAAACAGGCTGGAATGACAGACAAATACGAGGATTTGAAAACGGATTTTCTGAAAACAGGCGACATTTTCGTACAAAACGGGCTGAATTATCCCAAGCACGAGGTGAATTACGAGCAAAGCATTGTTGCGCCTTCGGTTACATTCCTGGCGCAACTCTACCTGGAAACAGGCATATCGAAATATCTTGACGGCGCAAAACATCAGTTGCCTGCATTGGAATCATTCAACGGACGGCAGCCGAGTTATCATCTGAATGAGATTGCCGTCCGGCACTGGGACGGCTACTGGTTCGGAAAACGTAAATTCTGGGGCGATACTTTCCCGCATTACTGGAGCGCACTGACAGGCGAGGCATTCCATTATTACTCTTTATGTACCGGCGACACAACTTATCAAAAACGCGCCGAAAACATTGTGCGTAACAACCTTTCCCTGTTTTCCGAAAACGGCAAAGCGTCCTGTGCTTATCTCTATCCCTGTAAGGTTAACGGTATACAGGTGCAATTTTATGATGAATATGCCAACGACCAGGATTGGGCGTTAGTATCCTATTTTATGGTAAACGATAAATAAAAATATGAAAGATATGAACATGAAAATTATCGAATACGAGCCACAGTTCAAAGAGGATTTTGTGAGACTTAATACGGAGTGGATTACGCAGTATTTCCAGTTGGAAAATCCGGATTACCGGCTTTTTGAAAACCCGGAAAAAATAATAACCGACGGAGGAAATATCTTTTTCGTTCTCCACGACGACAAAGTAACAGGAACGGCTGCCCTGCTTGCAGAAGACGGAGGGAAGGTGTACGAAATTGCAAAAATGGCCGTAACGCCGGAATACAGAGGTAAAGGAATCGGCGAAACATTGCTGAAGCATTTACTGGACTATGCCAAACAACACAAAGCAGTCCGCCTGTATTTGATTTCCAACACAACGCTGAAACCGGCTATCAAGCTGTATGAAAAATTAGGATTCAAACAAATACTTGGAAAAGAGAACGATTATACAAGAGGCGATTATATGGCAGAACTGTTTTTAACAGTTTAATTTGGGGAAAGAATGTAAAATCAATAATATAATAAAGAATATGAACATAAAAGTTATTTCATTATCCGTCTGCCTGTTCACGGCAGCATCTGTTTCCGCGCAAAAGTCGGATTATCCCATTGCGCAGGTAAATCTGCGTCAGGTTGAATTGACCGACAATTTCTGGTTGCCGAAAATCCGGACAATTCAGGAAAAAACCATTGCATACGCCTTCAAAAAATGCGAAGACGAAGGGCGTATGGCGAATTTTATTACCGCAGGCGACATTGTTCGTGGAAAAGCGAAACAGGGCGAGGTAAAGTTTCGCGGTAAAAATCCCTTTGATGATACCGACCTTTACAAAATCATCGAAGGTGCGGCGTATTCGCTGATCAATGCGCCTAATCCTGTTTTAGACAATTATTTGGATTCGGTCATCGCCGTTATTGCCTACGGTCAGGAAGCGGACGGCTATATCAGTACTTTCCGTACCATTGACCCGAAAAATCCGCCGGCGAACTGGGTAAAAAAAGGCGGCGGTCGCTGGTTTCATCTGGGACGCAGCCACGAACTCTATAATTCGGGACATTTGTTTGAAGCGGCGGCGGCGCATTTCGCGGCTACCGGCAAGCGTAATCTACTTGATATTGCCCTGAAAAACGCCGATTTGCTGGTGAAAACATTTGTAAACGAACCAATAGCAGATTTGCATTTGCAGGTTCCGGGGCATCAGATTGTAGAAACAGGGCTGATAAAACTTTACCAGATAACCGGAAATCGTGATTATTTGCTTTTAGCAAAACAATTCCTGGACAATCGCGGGAAAAATATTACGGGGGACGGCGATTACAGCCAGGACCATAAACCTGTCGTTGAGCAGGACGAAGTGGTGGGACACGCCGTCCGCGCCGTGTATATGTATGCGGGAATGACCGACATTGCCGCCATTTACGGCGATTCTGCCTATCGTGCGGCAATTGACAAACTTTGGGACAATATGACCGGTAAAAAAATGTACATTACCGGTGGTTTGGGCGCACAGCGCAAAGACGAAGCGTTTGGCAGGAACTACGAATTGCCGAACAAGACGGCGTACAACGAAACCTGCGCCGCTATCGGCGGTTCGTTGTGGGCGGAACGCATGTTCCGCCTCACAGGTGATGCCAAATATTTCGATGTACTGGAGCGGATGTTGTACAACGGCGTGATTTCAGGTATTTCAAACAGCGGTACGGAATTTTTCTACGTCAATCCGCTCGAATCCGACGGCGAATATGCTTTCAATTCGCGGCAACTGACCCGCGCCAAATGGTTCGGTACTTCCTGCTGTCCTACAAATCTCATTCGTTTTATTCCGTATATTCCCAACCTGATATATGCCACGCAAAACAATGAACTGTATATCAATCTTTATATGGCAAACAGGGCGAAAGTTTCTCTGGAAAATACAAACATTGAAGTTGAACAAAAAACCGATTATCCCTGGAATGGAACGGTAGAAATTGCGATTAACCCTGCAACGCAAACGGAATTTACGCTGAAAGTCCGAATCCCCTCCTGGGTGCAAAACCGGGTAGCAGATGGCGATTTGTACCATTTTACGAACAAACAAAGCAAAGCGTATGCTGTAAAAATCAACGGTAAAACCGCAAAAGGTCAATTGAGGAACGGTTATCTTGCAATCTCCCGAACATGGAAAAAGGGCGATAAAATAACGCTTGATTTTCCAATGGAAATTCGCACTGTTGCAGCCAGTGAACTTGTAAAGGACGATGTCGGTAAGGTGGCTGTAGAACGTGGCCCGCTGGTGTATTGCCGGGAAAAACCGTTGAAGGACAATTCCACTTTCCCTTCATTCTTAAACAAAAACCAGGTGCTGAATTATAAAGGTATGACGCTTATCCCATACTACTCGTGGTCTAATCGGGGAGCAGCCGAAATGAAAGTGTGGTTAGAGAAATAAATTAAATGAGAAAAATATTTTTTATTGGTTTGATTGGTACCGGTTTGATGTTCTCCCGTGGAATTAGAGCGGAACAAACGTCATGGGAAATAGAATTGGAACACAGGCTTGTGCTGTTAGCCGATTCTCTTTCGCAAAATCTCAAAGAATGGAAAGTTCCTTCCACCGTTTTTAACGTGAAAGATTA
>JAISFI010000350.1 GCA_031263685.1 Dysgonamonadaceae bacterium
ATGAAGTGGAAAGAAAATGACTGTCCCGTAGTGGACTTTATATGAATGTATTATGAATGTCGTATTGAAATATGCCGTTTTTTTGGGAGGCTGTATAGCTGCCTATTTTGAGCCTGTTCGGGCGTTACTGATGCTTGTGTGCGGGCTGTTTGTCGTGGATTTCATTACGGGTGTTTTGAAGTCGCACAAAGTCAACCGTACATGGGCGCTGAAGTCGAAGAAACTGCGCTGGTCGTTTGTCAAGATGTTTGTTTATCTGGCTATTATGGCGCTTACCTTTGCCGTGTGCGAGATGATGGCGCTGAGTGTGGATACGGGCTTGACGGTGGTGAAGATGGAGGTGTGGTGCATTGTTTATATTGAGGGGCTTTCGATTATCGAGAATCTGTTAATTCTCTTTCCGGGCGACAGGTTCCTGAAGTTTCTGCATTATCTGCTGAGTGTTGAGTTCCTGAAGTATGTGCCGGTGTTGAGTAACTTTTTAAAGGAGAGGGAAGATGAAAACCGGGATTAACTGGGCAAGTGTGCTGGTGTATGCGGCGCTGGCGGTTATCAGTGTGGCAATGTATGGCTTCCTGTTTTATATGATTTTGAAATGATAAAACTGTATGATTATATATTTTAACAATGCAGATGCAATTGATATACCGGTAAACGATAACAGTTACCGTTACCGGGCGATAAAGGGCGAACACAGTTTGACGCTTTATTACTCATTGCCGGAACATGTAGAAATTCCCGTCGGCGCTCACTGCGAGTTTGAGGGTGAGGTCTATACGCTCGAAAGCCCGGAGAATTTCAAAAAGCACAATACACGGAATTTTGAATATACGTTGATTATGGAATCGGCACAGGCAAATCTTGGCAAATACAAGTTCCGGGATACAACTACGCGCCGGTTGAAATTCTCTCTGACAGCGAAACCGGAAGGACATTTGCAGATGCTCGTGGATAACCTTAATTCGCGTGACAGCGGTTGGAGTATCGGAAAATGCATTGACGCCGTCGAAAAGGTTATATCCTATAACCACGCGTTTTGCACTGATGCGCTTTCGCAGATAGCCGAAGCGTTTGAAACAGAATGGGAGGTAGCGGGGAAGACAATAAATATTTGTAAAGTCGAATACAACAAAGACAATCCGTTATCGCTGTCATACGGGCGCGGTAACGGGTTTAAGTCCGGCATAGGGCGCAGTTCGGCCAACAGTACAAAACCGGTTGAAGTGCTTTTTGTGCAGGGCGGAGAACGGAATATAGATGCGAGCAAGTATCCGGAAGATTCCGATATAAAGAGTACGGAGTTATTGCTCCCTAAAGAGCAACGAATCGGTTACGACGGAGAGTTTTTTTCCAATCAGGGTGCTTTTGATGAAACAAAAGCCCGCTGGTACGAAACGGATGAAGACGGTTTTTCAATACAGCGCTCCGATAAGTTACTATTCTCTCATGCGGAGGACAGTTTGGATTGCTCGCATATCTATCCCTCCCGTGTTGGAGAGATAAGCGCGGTAAACGTGGTCGATGCCGAAAAGCATTTTTACGATTTTATAGACAGTTACATACCCCAAGACCTTAACTATGAAGAATGCCTTATTCAGGGTGAAACAATGACGGTTATATTTCAAGATGGAATGCTCGCGGGCAAGGAATTTGAGGTCAAGTACATTCACGCCGACCGTCGTTTTGAAATTGTCCCGCAGGAAATAGACGGACGAACAATGCCGGATGATATTTTCAAACCCGTTGTTGACGGGAAATATGCCGTGTTTGGAATTGAGATGCCGCAGTCCTATATTTGCAACAATACGGATAAAAGCGGCGCAAGCTGGGACATGTTCCGCGAAGCCGTCAAGTACATGTACGAAAACGAGGAACAGAAATTTACCTTTACCGGCGAACTGGACGGTATCTGGGCAAAGAAAAACTGGCTAAACATTGGCAGTAAAATCAGGCCTGGCGGCTATGTCCTGTTTTCGGACAACCAGTTTCAGCCGGACGGGGTTTTGATACGGATTGTCGGTGTAAAGGATTTTATCAATAATCCGTTCAGCCCGCAGATAGAGTTGTCGAACGATGTCGTGGGCACTTCTATTACGAGCGATTTGCGGAAGATAGAAACAAATGAGGTGATTGCCGATGATTTGCATAATAACGCGCTGCAATTCACAAAGAGGCGTTTTCGGGATGCGCAGGAAACAGTCGGTATGCTTGAAAAGGCATTGCTTGGCAAATTCACCGATTCGATAACTCCGATAACCGTTCAAACAATGGCTATGCTTGTGGGTGATGCCGACTTGCAATTCCGTTTCGTGAACAGCGCGGAGAATCCGGAAACAGTTTCGAGCGGTATTGAATTTGACGCCGATACAAAAATGCTCACGTCTCCGGAAGGGATTATTCAGCGCATGAAGCCCGGAATAAAAACATTATCTTCCCAACATGATGTAAATGAATATGATTTTTGGGATATTTCCGAATATAACAGCGCGCCGCTTACAGAGCCGGAAAAGACGTATTATGTCTATGCCAGGGTAAGCAAAACGGGCAGTTCCGGTATACTGTTTCTGAGCGAAACCGGTATAAAATTAGAGCAGGAGGCGGGGTATTACACGCTTTTGGTTGGCATCCTGAACAGTGAGTTTGAGGGAAAGCGGAGCTATGTTGATGTGTACGGTTTTACGGAGATATTGCCGGGACGCATCACTACCGAGCGCATAGTGTCTGCGGATGGCAATAATTTTATTGATTTGCTCAACAATGCCTTTAAAATAGGAAATTCCGACAGTTCCCTGGACTGGAATGTAACAGCCCAAAATGTGCTTAGCTTGCTGAATGTCGCAATTAAACTTGGGATATCGCAGGATTCGACAGGCATACAGTTGAATCCGGACGGTAGCGGTTCGCTGGGGAATGGAAACTTATCATGGAATACTAAGGGAGATATGAATATTACGGGGGCTTTTAACAGTAATGGGGACGGAAACAGAATAATCATAAATCCCATTGGAAGATATATTGAATTTATTAATTCGAACGATGAGGTATTGGGGTACATGTCATTTTGGGGTAATGATAACTGGAGTGAACCTAACGTCTTTTTTCAAAATTATCGGGATGGAGCAATTCAGGGTTCATTTGCAATACATGGCAGCACTATTAGAATGAAAGACAGAAATGCGGAAACAGTTTGGGAGAAGAGTGTATACGGCGACGGCTCGCTGCATTTTTACATTAAACCGGATTCGCTGCCTGCTTCCGGGTCAGGATTGCTTCCCGGAACAGTCTGGAGAGATGGAACGACTTTGAAAATTGCACCTTAAAATTATTCAGGCTATTATAAACCGATAGAGATAATCGAAATTAAAGACAGGGAGGAAAAAGAAGATGAAACTGAATCTTAAACGCATTGCCCGCAAGCCGGGCTACACTATTGGAAAGCTGTATGTAGATGATGTATATTTCTGCGATACAGTTGAGGATACTGACCGGGGATTGAGGCAGGATATGCCATTGTCGGAAATCAAGCGCATCAAAGTGCAGGACAGGACGGCTATTCCGGTCGGAGAGTACCGGATGATTGTTAATATGTCGCCGTCCAAGAAACGTTTGTTGCCCCGTCTGCTGGATGTTCCCGGATTTGAGGGGATACTCGTTCACAGGGGAAATACTGCGGAAGACAGTTCGGGGTGTATCATTGTGGGAGAAAACAAGGCAGTCGGCAAGGTGATAAACTCGACCGGCTATGAGTTGAAACTGGTTGAATTGCTGAAAACAGCAAAGGACTTGATGATTGAGATTGTATGAAAAAGATTTTGCTTTTCTTTTTGCTTTGTGCCGGTTTTGCGGCCTGCAATAAAAGCGTGTATGTTCCGGTAGAATCTGTCCGGACGGAGTACCGGGATAGATACCTGCGCGATTCGATTACCCTGCGCGATTCGGTTTTCATCCGGGAGAAGGGCGATACGGTTTGGATTGAGAAATACAAATGCCTGTACGTGGATAAACTGAAAAGGGATTCTATTTATCTTAACGATACGATACGGGTTCCCTATCCGGTAGAAATACCGGTGGAGGTCAATTATGTTTCCGGCTGGCAGAATTTTCAAATCTGGCTGGGACGGATATTGATAGCGATTGTGGCAGGGTATTGCGGAATAAGATTTTTGAGGAAAAGATTTGGATTAGGGAAATAGATTTTCTTGTATTTTTCATGGTAAATTTACAGACGCTCTGCCTGGGAAGGTGGGGCGTTTGGTTTATGGGGACTGGGGTAGTGGCTTAAAATATGTGCGGGTAAAAAAATAGGGACTAAAATTAGGGGTAGTCCCTATTTTAGTCCCATTTGTTTGTAAGTTGTTGTTTATCGGTATTTACTGCGGAAAGCGAGGGATTCGAACCCCCGGTACAGTCACCCGTACACCGCATTTCGAGTGCGGCCCGATCGACCACTCTGGCAGCTTTCCCTGCGTGAAAAGATGGAAAAAACGAAACCAATAGTCCTCCAAAATTTACGGGTGCAAAGGTAGATTAATAATTTGATATTTACAAACCTTACCAGTATAGTTTTATCGGAAGCAATCCGGTTTTTTATGGTTTTCTTTTCCCTGGATTGCTTCCGACATTGCCATCGTAATGATGAGGAGTATATTCCTGTTTATTTCATTTCTTCAGCGCTTGCACAATAGCGTCAATAACCGCCACTGTCGTAATGTTGACAATATCGCGAACAGAACTTTCAATATCTGTGAAATGGATCGGCTTGTTCAATCCGATTTGGATCGGACCGATCATTTCTCCTACACCCATCGCTTGCAGTAATTTCTGTGCAGTATTGGCAGAACTTAGATTGGGGAATACCAACGTATTTACATCCTTTCCTTTCAGACGGCTGAACGGGTATTTACGATCCCTTAGCGCTTTATCCAGTGCAAAGTTGACTTGCATTTCTCCGTCGATCGGCAGGTCAGGATATTGTTCCTGCATGATTCTGACGACTTCGTGCACGCTGGCAGGACTTCCCTGCTGATCGGAGCCGAAGTTGGAATATGACAGCATGGCAATGACCGGATCATAGGCGAAAAACTTCACAGCATCTCTTGCCAGACAAGCGACGTCAATCAGCGTTTCCGCCGTGGGATGCCTGTTTACCAGAGTATCTGCCAAAAAGAGCGTTCCTTTTTTGCCGGTCATGATGTGCATGGCGCCGAAATGTTTGTGTCCGTCCCGGATTCCGATCACCTCTTTGGCAACGCTCAACGTGTTCGCATATTTGGTATATACACCGGCGATAAATGCATCGGCATCACCCGTTTCGACCATCATCATTCCAAAATAGTTACGTTCAAACATTTTATCTTTAGCTTCGTCGAAAGTGATACCCTCTCTTCCCCTTTTTTCCGTCAATATCCGGGCGTAACGCTCGCGACGCTCTTCTTCTCTTTCATGGCGCAGGCTGACGATTTCTACTCCACTCAGGTCTAACCGCAATTCTTGCGCCAATTTTTCTATTTTTTCCTTATTGCCCAACAGGATGGGGAAACAGATGCCTTCTTCTTTGGCAGTTACGGCTGCTTTCAACATATTTTCGTGGGTGCCTTCCGCAAAAACCACGCGCTTGGGATCTCTTTTGGCAATGTCGGTAAATTGGCGGATCAACTTATTACCCTGTCCCATCAAATCCTGCAATTTGTCTTTGTAGGCGTCCCAATCAGAGATGGGCGCTTTGGCGATGCCGGAATCCATTGCGGCTTTGGCAACAGCAGGAGCAACAACCGTCAGCAGGCGAGGATCCAGGGGTTTGGGAATCAGATAATCTCGACCGAAACTCAACTGCTTCAGTCCGTAAGCAGCATTGACAACATCCGGCACGTTTTCTTTTGCCAAGCTGGCAATGGCATAAACGGATGCAACTTTCATTTCTTCATTGATCTTACTGGCACGAACGTCCAGTGCTCCACGGAAAATATAGGGGAAGCCTAACACATTGTTCACCTGATTCGGATAATCGGAACGTCCTGTGGCAAAAATCAGATCCGGACGCGAAGCTTTGGCTTCTTCGTAAGAGATTTCCGGATTCGGATTGGCCAGGGCGAAGACAATCGGATCACTGTTCATCGTCCGTACCATTTCTTTCGTCAGCACATTCGCAACGGAAAGTCCCAGGAAAACATCGGCGCCAACAATGGCTTCCTCCAATGTTTTGATATTTCTATCCGTAGCGAAAAATTTCTTCGATTCATTCAAGTCCGTGCGTTGAACGGAAATCACGCCGCGACTGTCGCACATGACAATGTTTTCTTTTTTGGCTCCCAGTCGGATGTACAATCTCGTACAGGAACTGGCTGACGCGCCGGCGCCGTTGACAACAATCTTGACTTCGTCGATTTTCTTTCCTGCTACTTCCAGCGCATTTACCAAGGCTGCGGAAGAGATGATTGCCGTACCATGCTGGTCATCGTGCATCACCGGTATATCCAATTCTTCTTTGAGCCGATCTTCGATTTCGAAACATTCGGGAGCTTTGATGTCTTCCAAGTTGATTCCTCCGAAAGTAGGAGCAATTCCTTTGACTATCTCTATGAATTTTTTCGGATCTTTTTCATCGATTTCAATGTCGAACACATCAATTCCGGCAAAGATTTTAAATAATAATCCTTTTCCCTCCATCACCGGTTTGCCGGATAGTGCGCCAATATCGCCCAAACCTAATACGGCTGTTCCGTTGGAAATTACCGCAATTAAATTCCCCTTTGCCGTGTAATCGTAGGCCGTTTCCGGATTTTTTTCTATTTCCAGGCAAGGCTCTGCTACTCCGGGCGAATAGGCCAGCGCTAAATCGGATTGTGTACTGTAAGGCTTCGTTGGTACAACTTCTATCTTTCCCGGTTTACCTTGAGAATGATAAAGCAATGCTGCTTCTTTCGTTACTTTTGCCATAATAAAAATGTGTTGCTTTGTATAAATAATTTGGCAAAATTACATGATTTTCTTTAGAAAGACAAATGCACAGATAAAAAGGTTAATTCTTTTTTGAGGTACTGTTAAACTGAGCGCAGTATACAGGCCAACTAAAATTTTAGTCGGACAGTAGCAGTTCCAAATATAAATGATCGTAGTGTACAACCGGTTTATTTCCTTTTTTTCCCATCAATTCCCGCACTCGCCGGTGATCGTAACTCACCCGTCCTACGCCCATCTGTTCTCCCGATTCACTTATGATCCTGACGATGTCGTCTTTCTCAAATTCACCTTTCACCTGGGTGATGCCGACGGGTAAGAGCGATGTGGCACTGTTGCCCAGCAAGGCATTCCTGGCGCCTTCGTTGACCTGTATTTCTCCTTTGGCAAAACCGTCGGAATGGGCAATCCATTTTTTTACATTGGAAGCGGATTTGGGATTGGCAATGAATCGGGTGCAACATTGCCGGCTGTCTTTTTCCAGGAGTTTCGGCAGAATATCTTCCTGCCTGCCGTTGGCGATCATGACGGTAACGCCTTCTTCCGCCACTTTTCGGGCAATACGGTATTTGGTCTGCATACCTCCCCGGCCGAAAGATGATTTTCCGGACTGGATGAATATAGAAAGATCTTTCCCTCCGGGTTCTATCGTTGGGATGACTTTTGCCGACGGATCTTGCGGATTTCCGTCATATATCCCGTCGATATTGCTCAGGATGATGAGCGCTTCGGCGCCCATCATGGTGGCGATGAGGCCGGACAGTTCATCATTGTCGGTAAACATCAATTCCGTTACGGAAATCGTGTCATTCTCGTTAACAATCGGAATGACGCCCGCTTCCAGCATGACAGTCATGCAATTTTTTTGGTTGAGATAGTGTCGGCGGGAACTGAAGTTTTCTTTGGTTGTCAGCACCTGTCCACAAATAATTTGGTGTTTGCGGAACAGTTCGTAATAACGGTTGATAAGCTTCGCCTGTCCGACGGCAGAGAAAAGTTGACGCTGAGAAACAGCATCCAGCTTTTTTTGCCCTTTCAGCTCACCACGCCCCGAAGCTACCGCGCCGGAAGAAATCAGGATGATTTCTATTCCCTCCCGATGCAGGCGGGCAACCTGCGCAACAAGAATCGACATCCAATCTACATCCAGGGTGCCATCTGCTTTTGTCAGCACATTACTCCCTATTTTTACCGCTATGCGCTTGAATTGAAACATAATCTTATTTCATTAAATTTGTGACTGCGCAATGCCGATTCAAACTGAAATTGATCTGAGTGAAATTGATCTGAGCGCAGCCGATTCGAGTGCAAAAGTAGAGAAATTTATTGAAACGGGTAGAAGTTTTTTAATACAGCACATACCGCGCACGTTTCTTTCGATAGTCCGCCAAATCTTTTTCCCATGTTTTCCGGATGGATTTTTCGTCCATTCCCTGTAGTATTTGTTTGCGCAACAGCTTGTTGCCTGCCAACAAATCGAACCATGAAGGACGGGTGAAGAATGTTGCCTTTTCGCCGGAAAGGCGGTAAAAATCCAGAACGTATTTCAGCCGAAAACCTCCCTGCAGTCCGGATATTTCCCTTAAATCAATGCCGTAACAAGTCTTGTCCCGATGCAGCGGATCCTTATCCCAGCCTTTCAGCCTTACCGGTTTGAACGTAAATGTTCCGTACCGTTTATCCGGAGCGCCCAATACCTGAAAAGGCATGACAGTTCCCCGGCCAACGCTGATGCCGGTTGCTTCAAACAAACACAGGGAGGGATAGAGGCGCACAGAGAGGTCATTGGGGAGGTTGGGCGAAGGTTTGACCGGAAGCGAGTAGGCATCGCCGTGATTCCAGCCCTGCAAGGGCACAACAGTCAGGCGACATTTCAACGGCGTGCCGTCGCTTCCGCGTAGCCAGGCTTCTCCGTTGATCATTCGGGCTAATTCGCCAATGGTCAAGCCATGTAAAACGGGAATGGGATGCATGCCTACATAAGATTTACATTCCGGTTGCAATACCGGCCCGTCGACCCAATCGTTCGGATTCGGGCGGTCGCATACAACAAACAACTGGCCGTTTTCGGCGCAAGCCTCCATCACATAGTGCATGGCGCTGATGTAAGTATAAAATCGCGCGCCGACATCCTGGAGGTCGAAAACTACAGCGTCTATTCCGGAAAGCTGTTGTGCGGAAGGTTTCTTGTCTTTTCCGTAGATAGAAATCAGCGGGATTCCCGTTCGGATGTCCCGATCGTTTTTCACGCTTTCACCGGCATCGGCATCTCCGCGAAATCCGTGTTCCGGAGCAAATATCCGAACAATGTCGACTCCGGACGATAATAATGTGTCCAGTAAATGTACCCGACTGTCGCCTAATACCGATGTCCGGTTGACGACCAGCGCCACTTTTTTCCCTTCCAGCAAGGGTAATAATATCTCCATGCGTTCGGCTCCCAAACGGACAGCGAACGCCGACGAATGAGAAAATAGCAGCAAAATGGCTAATGACAGTGCGGTTAATGTATAATATTTCATTGTATAATCATGTTTTTTTCAACTTTAAAATCAGGAACGGAGCAAAGATAGAATATTATTTTTAATTTTGCCGGAAAATAAGATTCGAGAAAAATGGATCCTTTAGATATTATTCAGAAATACTATGCGACAGATAGCCGGCTTTACAACATACTGCTCTACCACAGCCTGTCTGTTGCGGAAAAGGCGATGACCATCGCTTTGAATCATCCGGAAATGCAGCCCGACTTGATTTTTATTCGGGATGCTGCCATATTGCATGATATTGGCATTTTTTTAACACATGCTCCGGATATCGATTGCGTTGGCGCATATCCTTACATCTGTCATGGATACTTGGGGCATGACCTGTTGCAGAAAGAAGGTTTGCCGCGTCACGCACTGGTCTGCGAACGGCACACGGGCATGGGACTGAGTTTGCCGGTTATCCTGGAAAATAATCTGCCGGTACCGCACCGCGATCTGTTGCCCGTCAGCATCGAAGAAGAGATGATTTGTTTTGCAGATAAATTTTTTTCCAAGACAGCACTGTACGAAGAAAAAAAGATAGGCCGTGTCCGCAAAGGACTTTTCAAATACGGATCGGAAGCCGTGAGCCGATTTGATGATTGCTGTAAACGTTTCTTATAAACACTTCATTTACGCTTTTTAGGATAAGAGCATATCATTGTTTCCCGAAAATGTATAACTTTGCACTTTCATTTGATTATTGGGATTTTTAGAGTTTCAGTAAAAGCACAAATCATTTCGGATGTTATTGATCAAAAGAATTATTTTAATTTTCTTTGTTACAGGTGTTTTCGTCTATTACAGCCGGGCAGATAAACCTGTTGCATCTTCGTCCGATTTGTGGGTACTGACGATAGATTCCGGTGCCGTTGTTCCTCCTCCCATCGACACGCTGTCCGTCGATTCTGCTGCATTTCCTCTTCCCACCGATTCTATTGCCGGCGATTCCATCGCTGTCGATACCCTTTCACAGCGAAGAACACCGTTGCTGGAAGCGAAGGTGGATTATCAGTCGAACGATTCTATCATTATGACCGGCGATCATAAAATCTTCCTGTACGGAGAAGGGAATGTAAAATATCAGACCATGGAGCTGGATGCCGAATATATTGAGGTTAACATGGACAGCAGTTTCGTTTACGCTTCCTTCGCGTTGGACTCCATAGGCGATGAGTTCGGATATCCGGTATTCAAAGACGGCGATTCGGAGTATGAATCCAAAACGATGCGTTATAATTTCAAAACTAAAAAAGGATTTGCCACGGATGGCATCACCCAGCAGGGAGAAGGTTATGTGACGGCAACGCGCATGAAAAAGATGTCGGACAACATCATGTATATGGCCGGCGGAAGATATACAACCTGCGATGATCACGATCATCCGCACTTCTATGTGTTTCTCACCAAAGCGAAAGTAAGAACCGGAAAGAACATTGTTACCGGCCCTGCCTATTTGGTGATTGCCGATGTTCCTCTGCCACTGGCGATTCCTTTCGGCTTTTTCCCGTTCACCAGCAGCTACTCTTCCGGTATCCTGATGCCGACTTACGGCGATGAGATGGCGCGCGGATTTTATTTGCGGGACGGCGGATATTATTTTGCTTTTAGCGATTATGTAGATTTGGCGCTCACCGGAGAAATCTATACGAAAGGCTCATGGGGACTGAATGCCCGGTCGTCTTACCGCAAAAAATATAAGTATTCCGGCAACGTCAATCTCGGCTACCTGAAAACTATTACCGGAGATAAAGGGATCGATTACAGTAAATCTACCGACTTCAGAATCAACTGGACTCATTCGCAGGATCCGAAAGCAAATCCTTACCAGGTATTATCGGCCAGTGTCAACTTCGCATCCAGTTCTTACGACCGGAATCAGATTAACAGCATCTATAATCCCAATGCTTATACTTCCAATACGAAGGCTTCAAGTATCAGCTATACACGCCGTTTCCCGGACAGTCCGTGGACAATTTCCGCCAATATGCAGGCTTCCCAGAGTAGCAGAGATTCGACGGTTTCCGTGACCTTGCCTAACTTGACGATCACGATGTCGACCGTATTTCCTTTCAGAAAGAAAAAGGCGATGGGAAATGAGCGATGGTACGAAAAAATCTCGCTGACCTACAATGGCACCCTGCAAAACAGTATCAATACCAAAGAAGATTTGCTTTTCAAATCCAATATAATCAGGGACTGGAAAAACAATATGGTACACAATATTCCGGTCAGCGCAACATTCAATGCCCTGAAATACATCAATATTACGCCGTCGATCAGCTACCGGGAACGCTGGTACACCAACCGGATCACGAAAGAATATGATACGCAACTCCGGCGGGTTGTTCCCAAAGATACTATTTGGGGATTCAACCGGGTGTACGATTATAGCGCCAGCTTGGGGGTCAATACCAAACTATACGGTTTTTTCAAGCCCTGGAAGGTATTTGGAGACAAGGTAGAAATGATTCGTCACGTGTTTACTCCGACCGTCAGCTTCAGCGCACGTCCGGATTTTGGAGCGGAACAGTATGGCTTTTGGCGTCAAATAACGTATATGGATACACGCGGCAATGTCCGTTCGGAATGGTACACGCCATTTCAGGAAGCGCCCGGAAGGGGGAAAAGTGGAGCCTTGAATTTCAGTGTGCAAAACAATCTGGAAATGAAAGTCAAATCGAACGCCGATTCGACCGGAGTGAAAAAAATCTCGCTGATCGACAATTTAACACTGGGCGGTAGCTATAATCTGGTAGCCGATTCGATGAAGTGGAGTGACTTCTCATTATCGCTTCGCCTGAAACTCTCCAAATCTTTTACGCTGAATCTGAACGGTGTGTTAGATCCTTATACCTATAATGAACAGGGCAACAAACAGGATGTGATGCGCTGGGAAGACGGCAAAGGCATTGCCCGCCTGAAGAGTACGGGCACCTCATTTTCTTATACTTTCAACAATGAAACGATAAAAAAAGTCACCAGCCTGTTTACCGGAAAAAAAAGCGCAGAAGAAGCCTCATCGGAAGCTTCCTCCGAAGCAGATCCGACAAAAACAGAAGAACCCTCAACCGCAGAAAGCGCCCCCAAAAGCGGAGGCTTGAGAAAAGGGAAAAAAGATACCGGAGAATATGACGACGATGGATACCTGAAGACAAAAATCCCCTGGTCTCTGGCTTTCAATTATGGCTTGCAGTTGAATTATGACATGGCGTCCGACAAATTCAACGCCGTTAAACGGGAATATCCCTACAAGATTACACAGAATCTGGGATTTTCCGGAACATTAACTCCTACTCCCGGATGGAGTTTTAATTTCTCGACCAGTTATGATTTTGATTCCAAGAAACTGGTTTATATGAATTGTAATATTTCGAGAAATCTGCATTGCTGGTCTATGTCGGCTTCTGTAATTCCGATTGGGCCTTATAAATCGTACAATTTCCATATATCCGTCAATTCTTCTTTGTTGCACGATTTGAAATACGACAAGAGCAGTAATTACAGAGATGCAATGACGTGGTATTAGAATACCATAAACATGGTATTGTCCAATATCTTAATCGTCCCTACCTTTGCCGCCACATTTAATTAATAACATAAAGCAAAAATGGCCTCAGAAGAAAAGAACAATGTTTTCGTAGAACTCTACGATTTAACGCTTTCAGAGAGAACGGACGACCGCTTCGGTCGAGTAGTAACCACCAAGTCGCTGCACGAAGGCGATTTGATAAACATCGCCGTCAAGCGGCGAACAGATTTGAGTCCAACCACCCTTCGCGCATCGCTCGACATCCTGAAGGAAATCGCGATCGAGGAAATTGCCAACGGCGCGTCGGTACAGTTCGGGCTGGGCTTTTTCGGCCTCGACGTCAGGGGCGTCTTCATCGGCGACCACGCACAGTGGAATCCCGAAGTGAACAGCCTGCACGTGAAGACAGCCGCAGGCGTGGAACTTCGCACGGCAATCAAGGATGCGCATGTAAAGGTGCTTGGACTGGCAAACTCGGGAACCGTCGTCAATACCCTGATAGACAAGTCGTCGGGCGAAGAAAACACGCGCCTCACGCCGGGCGGAGGCGTAAACCTCACCGGCAGCAAAATCCGGATTGCGGGCGAGAGTGCGGACAACGGCATCCGCCTTATCGACCAGAACAGCGGCGTGGAATACCTTATCCCGATAGAATCGGTACTGGTGAACGACCCGAAAAAGGTAACGTTCATCGTCCCTGCCAACCTGCCCTTCGGCGACTACAAGCTGAGCCTCACCACGCAGTTTACAAGCGGGAGCGCTTTGCTCAAGGAGCCACGTCCGTACCTGTTCGATTATGTGCTGGCGGTGCAGTAATTAATCAGTCTCTATTACTTTAAAACGGCGAGGCTCATCTGATAAAGACGAGCCTCGCCGTTTTATCGTTGTGAGCCTCGATGAATTGATCGTTTGAGCCTCGATGAATTGATCGTTCACCGCCGGTGAATTGATCGTTCACCGCCGGTGAATCGATCGTTCACCGCCGGTGAATTAAGATGCGTTTTCATCATCTCCATCCTGTATTTGGCATAATACAACAAAAAAAAAAGCAAATAGAGTTGTCCAAATCCCCGTTCACACTGTAACTTTGTACATTTACTCGTAATACATAATTTGTAATTTACATGAACTTCCCGTATCTATATTTATTCCTGTTTTTCATCGTAGGAGGAAATAACTATTGCAAGGCAGAAAATCACTTGCTTGAAAAATCATTCATACGGAAAGAATTGAAAAAAGTAGCCGACTGGCAAATCAGTCAATTCCAATATGAAAAAGAAGGAAGTCCCGGACACCTGCACGATCATGGGATTGATGCATGGACAAACGCCGTTTTATACATGGGTATGGCCGATTGGGCGAAGATTGCGACAAACGATTCTTCCAACTATTATAACTGGTTGTACAACATTGGAAGAAAAAGCCAATGGAAACTCGCCGAAAATTTCGTCCTCGTTCCTGCCTACAAGCTATATCATGCCGATGAATTATGTATCGGACAGTTTTTCCTGGAAATGGGAAAAGTCTTTCGAGATGAGAACCTGATGACGGCCACCCGGGCGCGTGCCGACTGGATCATCGACAATCTGCCGCAAGATAGCATCCTTAGCTGCAAAATACACTGGTCGTGGTGCGACGCCTTATTTATGGCGCCGGCTGTTTACTCCCGTCTTTCGGAATGGACGCAGGATGATAAGTATCTTGCTTTCATGGATCAATGTTTCAAGCAAACATATCATCAGTTGTACGATAGCGGGGAGTGTCTCTTTTTTCGCGACAAAAGCTATTTTAACAAAAAGGAGAAAAACGGTCAAAAGATTTTCTGGGGAAGAGGAAACGGTTGGGTCGTAGCCGGGCTGGTCAATATCTTGAAAACCTTGCCGCCGGAATCTCCTTACCGTCCTTTTTATGAAAATCTTTTCAAAGAAATGCTGGAACGCCTGGTCGCGCTGCAAGACCCTTCGGGATGCTGGCATGCAAGCTTGCTGGACGCAGCAAGCTATCCGGCGCCCGAAACCAGCGCCTCGGCCTTGATTACCTACGCGCTTGCATTTGGACTCCGGATGCAGTTGTTGCCGGAAGAAAAATACCGTTCGGCAATGGAAAAAGCGTGGAGCGCTTTGCTCTCTGCCGTCGGCGACCGTGGTAAGTTAGGATGGGTACAGCCTATTGGCGCCGATCCAAAAAGCGTAACAAAGTATATGACATCTGCTTATGGCGTTGGCGCCTTCTTGATGGCAGGAACTGAAATTTACTTTTTGGTTAATTAGGATAAAAGAAAGAGCAATAATGATAAAATAATATTTTGCGTGCGTTATATCTTTGTATGAAGTAATTGTAAATATAAATCAACATGAAAAAAATCCTTATTCTTCTGAGTTTCTTATTATGCTTGTTTCCATCCTTTGTGCAAGCAGTAATTACCACACCTTACCTGACGTCTATTGACTTGAAACAAATCAACAGTGCAGATAAAGAACGGACGCGTCTTTGTCAGGGACACCTGAAATTCGATCGTCAGCCTACCGGTTTCTTTGTCGACAGTGGAATGAAGGTCGTTGTAAATGTCGAACTGTTAACGCCAGCTTTCGATAACGCAATGCCGGTTATATCCATCGGCACCCTGGGTTTCAATGTTCCCTATTCGGGGAAAACAGAAGGACGCTCCAAAACAGACATTACGTTGAAAGTCGGAACGAATACCATCTCTGCCTCCCAGCATAAAGGCGGATTGATATACCTCAGCTTCGTCACAAACACCGGCAGATCGCCTCAAGGCTTGGCACGCATCACGTTCACCGAAGAAAGCGGACACGTTCGGGCGCCGCAATACGTTTATGGTCAAACAACCGACGGCGAATTTAAAGAAATGATGGATACCTATCAAACGCCCGATGTTGTTTACTATTCCGATTATGCCGTAGTGGTAGCTACCCGTGAATCGGCCACCCAATATTCACGTAATTATAATAAAAAGAATTGGATGGATGACATTCATACTTTGCTGGCCAATGAAGATTCCATCAGCGGGCTGGACGATAACGACCCGAATCCGCTGCATCACCGCATGAAGGCCGGAGAAGTACGTTATCTGCTGGTCGAAAACACCAGCACAAGCCCACATGCCAACAGTGCAGGTTATACCGGTTATCCGTCGGGCAGTCGCCATCGCTATCTTACGGTATTTTCGCCAGGCACTGCGGGCGATAACAATTCCTGGATGTTAGGGCATGAAATAGGGCATCAGCATCAACAGCCGGCCTATATGATTCCGTTGTCAGTCGAGTCGACTGTTAATATTTATTCCTACGTAGAAGAACGATATATGGTCTCATCCACCGGAGAAACCTACAACCGCACTTCGGCCGCCCGCTGGCAAACGGCTCAAAATACTTATCTGAAATATCCGATCGAAAAACGCATTTACAATATGGACGACAAAACACTGGAAACGCTCATTGGCTTCAACCGCGATGAACTCCGCTTTATGCCTTGGGAACAATTATTCCTGCTGTTTGGCGACGATTTCTATAAAAACCTGCACCGGGTTGTAAGAGAAGAAAAGGTATCTACCGGCGGCAACGACGACGAAAGGCGTTTTTACCTGATATGGAAAGCTTCGCGGGTATCGGGCTACGATTTGCGCGAATTTTTCAACCAATGGGGTATCCGGATCATGACGGATAATACGCTCAAGAATAAACTGCAAACCTATTTCGAGAAAGCCTTGACATCGGGCAAAATCGTTGATTTACCGCGACCCATCGGCGAGATCATCGGCATCACCGGACAAAAAATGCCGGCATGGGCGCCGTTGACCTTACGCGGAATAACGACCTCGACGCCGGAAAATGAAATCTTAGACCGCACGAACTGGACGATTACTACCTCTATTCAAGGCGCTTCCGATGCTGCCATAGGTGGCGACAAACCGGATTATATCATTGATGGAAGTACTGTTACCGCTTTTTCTTTCGTCAAACCGGGACGTAGTTATGGCGGCGTCAACGCACCTTCCAGCTATGTACCTTCTTTTACCATTGATATGCAAACGTCCGCCTCATTCAATTTCTTCAAATATCAACACCGGAACAGCGGAAATCAGGAAGAAATGTTACGGGCAAGAAAACTCTCTTTCTATGGCAAAAACAGTGAAGCGGACGAATTTCGACCGATCAGGGAAAACATTGTTATCAACTATTCGGAAAATAAAGACGTCATACAGGTTGAATTTCCGGAAGTTTCCTGTCGCTATGTCCGCGTGGACATCAACGAGTGGAATGAATCGGGTGGGAACACGGTGCAAGTGGCCGAGTTCGATTTGGGAATCATTCGCCCGGAAATGAATACGAATGTACAACAGCCCCGGGAAAACGCGGAGAAATGTGATGTTTACCCGAATCCGATTGTTTCCGGACATCCCTTTTTTGTCCGTGCCGGCGACGGATGGACAGGCGCGAACCTGAACATTTATACAGCTTCGGGACAAAACGTATGGAAACAGCGGCTTGTTGATACCATGAATGAAATCAACCTCTCCGTTCCGGAAGGTTTCTACTTCTTGCAGATAGAGAAAGACGTTCGTCGAACAACAAGCAAGTTGCTGGTGACGAAAAGATAATTGAAAAGAATCTTAAGAAAATTCACATGAAACATTTAATTTACACGAGACATTTAATTTACAGGAAATGCAGGGCAATCCATACTGCCGCTTTCTTTCGCTTCTCTGCGATGACAGTGGCGCTGCTTCTTTCGGCATGGAATCTGCCTGCTCAAAAACTGCCGGTGTTATTGGGGGAACAGGACTCCATTACGCGTATACAATCGATATCTGCCGTTTCGGGCGACCGGTTGTTGCACCGCCCCACCTTCCAGATGGAAGGATTTTTAGACGGCACATTGCCGGGTTTGTACGTAAACATGACGCAGGGATACACCACCAATCAAGCCTCTTTGCTTATGCGCAGACGCACCCTTTTGATTGTTGTAGACGGTATTCCCCGTTCGGACGCCAATATACCGGCCAGCCAGATAGAAACGCTTTCCATCATCAAAGACGGCTTGGGTTTAGCTGCCTGGGGAATGTCGAGCGGCGACGGCGTTTTGTATATCAAAACCAAACGGGGTGATGTATCCGGGATGAAAATAGATTTTACCGCTCAGGTATCGAATGCTTCGCAGATATTTCGCCCCAAGTTTCTGGATGCCTACAGTTACGCGTCCCTGTTAAATCAGGCGCTAATCAATGACGGTGGCGTTCCGCTTTATACGGAAGATGATTTGACGCTCTATCAAAACGGAAAGAATCCATATACACATCCCAATGTAGACTGGTATGATGTCCTGATGCGCAACAATGCGCCCATTCAGCAATATAACCTGAATCTGTCCGGAGGAACTGTGGATGCACAATATTTTATCGACTTGAATGTTTTCGACCAGCAGGGCTTTCTGAAACAGGATAAATCGCTCAATGCCTACGATACGCGCGAAAACTTCAAGAAATATTCCCTGCGTACCAACGTCGACATCCGTATCACCGACAGGACGCTTTTCCACGTCAATGTTTTCGGACAGATGTTCCGCGAAAACACGCCGGGTAAAACCATGATGGGAGATATTTATAAGGCTTTACACACGACCCCAAATAATGCTTATCCCATTAGAAACCTGCCGGCCGACGTCAACGGCTTCGGCGTCATGGAAGAAACATACGGCGGAAATATCAATTACACGAACAACCTGTACGCACAGTCACTCGAATCGGGATATACCATGTATCCGAAAACCGATTTCAATTTCGACCTGATATTGGAGCATCAATTCTCCAACTCGCTGAAAGGCTTATACGTAAAAGGCCTGTATTCTTATAATTCTTCCTATCGCGAAAACATGAAGCGTACCAAAGGTTACGATATCTGGGAATACAGCAGGCCGGATAATGCCGATCCTGCCATACCGGAGAATGATCCGCGCTATTACACCAAAAGACTGTCGGCAGCAACACCGGCCAATGCTACCGAATACAGTCGCGTGAATCGTTTGCAATATTTAGAATTGTCTACCGGCTATCATTTTGCTATTGGGAAGAGTCATTCCAATACGAAATTAAGCTATTGGTCGAACGAATATGTGTTAAAAAGCGAAAATTTGCCGATGTATAAGGAAGGCTTCAATATCCATTCGGAATACGATTTCGACAAACGCTACCTGGCGGAAGTGAGCCTCTCGACGATGCGCTTGAATTTTCTGAAGCCAGGACAGCAATGGGGTTTCTTTCCGGCAGCCGGTTTGGGTTGGAATATCGCTGCCGAAGATTTCTTCCCGGCGTCTGCGGTCAATGTCTTGAAACTGCGCACGACTTATGGATTAAACGGTAACGATGGTACCGGCTACTTTTTTAGAAGCGGCACTGGAAACATGACCGACTATTATTTTACTTATATCAAGAGATATAAAGATGGCTCTAATGTTACCCTCGGACAAACGGCTGCCGGCCTGAAAACCCTGGTCGAATCCGGATTGCCTTTCGTTTCGCAATGGGAAAAAAGCAAGCGCTGGGTTGTTGGCCTGGACATGGAAACTGCCGATAAAACGCTAAGCGCCACGCTGGAGTACTTCAACAATCATCATTTTGATATACTGCAAGTCAACAGTTCTAAAAACAACAACGGTTTAATAGGTATCGATTCACCGAAAGAAAATATCGGCGCTTATCGTCTGCAAGGTGTTGAAGTGGATGTCGCCTACGGCAAACAATTCGGGAATTTCTCGCTGCAAACCCAGGCACATGCTACTTTTTATTACAGTGAAGTATTGGCAAACGGCGAGCCTGTCTTCCCCGAATCTTATATGCAACGGGTAGGAGCGCGGCACGGCGCTACATTCGGTTATGTGGCCGACGGCCTTTTCCAGACGAACGAAGAGATTGCCGATTATCTGCAACACTATACCGTAGACGGATATATTCCGCAACCGGGCGATTTGAAATATCAGGACCTAAATGGCGATTACATCATCGACGGCCGTGATATTCGGGAAATCACCACACGGGCGCCACGTATCGAATACGGTCTTTACCTGTCTGCCGGCTGGAAAGGCTTGGAGTTGTCCATGCAATGGTCTGGCTTGGCAAACAGCGAAAACATCATCAATGATTTGCCTTTCGCCATCAATGCATCGGATGCTTACGGACAGGCTTGGGAAGATCACTTGGATTACTGGCGACCCGATAATCCTCAGGCAAGCTATCCGAGGGTATCTGCTTCCGGAAATTCCTATAATGAGAGAACCTCTACTTTCTGGCTGAAAAACACTGGATACCTGCGCTTGAAGAACGTCGAATTATCTTATTCCCTGCCTGCCAAATGGGTATCGGCCATACATCTGTCCGGTGTTAAGTTCTTTGTTGGCGCATACAACGTATTGACGCTGTCGTCCTTGAAAGATCGCGATCCGGAACTGATTAATTACTCCAATGACACCTCCGGCATTGCACCTAATATCAAGGCCTATAATTTCGGTTTGAATGTTCAATTTTAAATATCAACGCAACATGAAATATCCGCTTACAAATATAATGTGCCGTTTGCCGTTCATCCTTGCCTGTAGCCTGCTTTTCTTTTTTCCGGCATGTTACAACTTCGAGACAGAACCTTATGAATGGAATTCGGAAGATAAAGTGTTGAGTCTGCAAGATTCGACTGAGAATAGCGCTATCAAGAAACTGTTTTACGCAACGTATTTGGATTTGCCTTTGTTGCATATCCGTTTACAATCTTCCAGCAGTTACCTGGATGCCGCTACCGACGACGGTGTGCCTACCAAAAGCGTTGGTGGCAACGGCAGTCTGGATAATTACCGTAACGGTTTGTTATCGCCGGGCAACATCGCCGATTTGGATGGCGATGCTTGGGACAGGAATTATAGTGGTATCCGCCGCGTCAATCTTTTTCTGGAAAAGATACAACTCTTTCCAGCCTCTACTCAGTTGCCTGTCGAGAGAATCGTTCGCATGAAGGCGGAAGCCCGACTGCTACGCGCTTACTACTACTTTGAACTGATGAAACGCTGGGGAGGCGTTCCAATGCTGGGCGACCAGGTATTGGATGTAAACAGCGATGTGCATATTCCCCGCAGTACGATCGACGAAGTCTCGAATTACATCATCAGCGAAATCAGCCCCGATGTAACGGCCTGTCCGAATAGCTGTTTCCCCGATTTGCACGCAGCGCAGTCTACGGCTTCGGAAGACCCGACCGAGATCGGACACGTTAACCAGGGGGTCGCTTTGGCCTTACTTTCCCGCCTGAAGCTCTACCTGGCAAGTCCTCTGTATAATCCATCCAACAATCCCGACAAATGGCGCGATGCGGCAAATGCTGCCGATACGCTGATTAAATTGGGTGTATATGAGTTGTATACAGGCGCCGACATGACCAAATTATTCGCCATGAATGCCAGTGACTTTCCTCACAAGGAAATGATTATGATCAAGGAGATGGGCAGCAACTCTGCCATAGAACAGAAGAATAGTCCCTCCGGATATACTTATGGTACAGCTTCCGGTGCGCAGAGCACTGTTCGTTCGGAAGGAGCAACCAGTCCCAGTCAAAATCTGGTAGACGCATTTCTCATGATCGACGGCAGATCTATCTTTGTAGATTACGATCCGGAAAAAGGAATAGATCCGTCTGTCAATTATAATCCGCAAAATCCCTATACCAATCGGGATCCGCGTTTGGCGCGTACCGTTTTTCACCACAACCAGCGATGGTTGAAAAGGATGATAGAAGTTTACGATGGCGGACAAGACAGGGGAGCCGTTAAAGGCGCTGTTTACACGCAAACCGGCTATTACTTGAGAAAGTTCCTGGGCGATAATACGAGTACCGAATCTTATACAGCGCTTTATCATCATTACCAGATTTTCCGCTACGCCGAAATACTCTTGAATTATGCGGAAGCCGTCAATGAATATGATCCGGGCAATGACGCCGAGATCACAAAAGGTTTGATTGCCCTGCGGAAACGGGCAGGTATCCGTGCCGGTGCAGATGCACGTTACGGATTGCCCGCTACTTACACGCAAGACTTGATGCGCCGGATTATCCGCAACGAACGCCGGATTGAACTGGCTTTTGAAGACCATCGCTTCTGGGACATCCGCCGCTGGAAAATCTGCGATGAAGGCGATGCCGTGATGACGAAACCGGTCAGAGGCGTACGCATTACGCGCGATGGCACGAGGTTTACCTACGATTATGTTGATGTACGCAACTCCCGTTTTGCGTCGCACATGTACTGGTATCCGATTCCCCGTTCGGAAATGCAAGGCAATACCAATCTGGTACAAAATCCGGGTTGGAATTATTAATCAAACTAATCTCATCCTAATATGAAACAGACAGATTATTCATACATATATTATCGTTTACTGTTCATCGTCCTCGTACTGTTCGTTCCTTTTTTCCTGCAAGCGCAAACGCTGGTGAAAGGTGTTGTGGTTGACGACGAAAATGAACCGCTTATCGGCGCTTCCGTCATCGAAGACGGTTATCCTGCCAATGGGACTGTTACCGGCCTTGATGGAAATTTCAGCTTGAAACTGAATGCCTCCCAATCGAGCGTCAAGATACAGTACCTGGGTTATAAAACCGTGACAGTGACTCCTCCAGCAAGCGGAGAGATGCGCGTTGTCTTATTTCCCGACGAGCGGGTGTTGCAGGAAGTAGAAGTTGTGCAGGTTGGTTTCGGATCGAAATCGCGTATTTCGAATGTTGCCGCTATCAGTCAAATCAATGCCGCGCAAATCCGGCAGATACCCACTACGTCCATTCAAAACGCTTTGGCGGGACGTTTGCCCGGCTTGTTCCATTTGCAGGGAAGCGGTCGTCCGGGAGAAGATGCGGCAAAAATATTTATCCGGGGTATCGGTACCTTTGCCGACGTGGAACACACGCCGCTGGTACTGATCGACGATGTGGAATCGGATATAGAAACGCTTTCGCGCCTTTCGGGCAATGAAATAGAAGAAGTTTCTATCCTCAAAGACGCCGGCAGTACCTCCATCTTCGGTATCAAAGGCGCCGACGGGGTTATCCTGATCACTACCCGCCGCGGAAAGGCTGGAAAACCCAAGCTTACGTTCCACGCAAACTTCGGATTGCAGCGACCGACGTATAAAAATGAGTTTCTCAATTCTTACGAAAGTTTATCCCTGCTCAAAGAACTTCACCTGAACAACGGAAATGAAGCAGCCCTGCAGCAGGAACGCTATTTCAGCGACACAGCCCTGGAACATTACCGCCTGGGCGACGATCCTTACCGTTATCCCGATGTTAACTGGTATGACTTGTTGTATAAAAAGTTTTCGCTTATGCAGCAATATACTGCCGACATACAGGGCGGATCGGAAAAAGTGAATTATTTCGTTTCCTTTGCTTATCTGGATCAGGGTGGCTTATTCAAAGATTTGGATAAACCGGAAGATTTTAATAATGATTATTATCAGCGTCGTTACAACCTTCGTTCCAATATTGATGTCAAGATAACCAAAGATTTCCTGATGAAGTTAAGCGCCAATGCTATTCTGGCAGAGATTAACGAGCCGAATTTGCCTGCTACGCGTGGTAGCGATATCAATATCTTCAGACGCATACTGGGCGCCGGTATCGCATCTTATCACTATCCGGCCTATAATCCGGATAATTCTTTCGGCGGATACACGGGAACGTATATCAACCCGCTGGCATTGATGACCTATGGCGGTTATAAACGGAAATTCGACAATAATCTGAACGGTAATCTTATGTTGGAACATCAGTTGGATTTTATAACCAAAGGATTGAAAGTGCGGGGCGTGCTGGGGCTGACCAATACTTGGGGTTTTAACCGGAACCTGACGCGGAGCGAAGTGCTGGATTATTATTACGAGCCGGAAAAACAAACTTATACGCCGGTAATTACCAACCAGTATATGCTGCCGCTACTGGAAGTGGCTTCCACCGGTATTACGCCGGTGATACAAATCAATACCCGTTTCGATTTGTCTTACAGTCGCCGGTTTGGGGCGCACGCTTTCGATGCCCTGCTCCTGGGCAACTGGTACACCCGCCGTTCGGGTAAAGATAATCAGCGGAACTCGATCAATTATTCGGGACGTATCGGCTATAACTACGACGCCCGGTACATTGTTGAATTTAGTACGGCCTACAACGGATCGGACGAGTTTACCAAAGATAACCGCTTTGATTATTTCCCGGCGCTAAGCTTGGGTTGGAACCTGGCAGAGGAGCCTTATATGGGAGATTTCTTCCGGAGAATTAAAATCGACATGCTCAAGTTGAGAGGATCTTACGGTTTGAGCGGATCCGATAAAATTGCCGGCAGCAATTACGCTTATCAGGAAGCTTACGGACGGATCATGGACTATTATTTCGGAGAAACACCTGCCAAAATGGTTGCATTGGGATTGTGGCAATATCCGAATCCGGATATGAAATGGGAATCCGATAGAAAGACAGATGCCGGTATCGACCTCCGCATGTTCAACAACCGCCTTTCGGCCACTGTGGACTATTTTTACAATAAACGGACAGATATTCTGGCGCAGCGGGCAGGAATTGTGTACTATGCAGGTTTCCTGAATGTCTTTGCCGATAAAAACAACACCGGGTCGGCCACCAAAATAACCATACTTCCGCCCTCCAACATTGGTCGTACCGAAAACAGTGGCTGGGATGGCGAGGTTTCGTGGCGCGATAAGTTTAGTGATAACTTCTCGTATTTTGCACGCGGCACCTTTTCCTTTGCGAGAAATAAAATTCTGTATATGGACGAAGCGCCCAGCGAATACAAGCTGAGTATGCAAACCGGACGTCCTATTGGAACTATCTTCGGATTTGTTGCCGACGGTTTCTATGATTCTTACGAAGAAATAGCGAACAGTCCCTACGATGCCAACGGACGCGATATACAGCCGGGCGACTTGAAGTACAAAGACATCAGTGGGCCGAACGATGCGCCCGACGGTATCATCAATGAATACGATAAAGTCGCTATCGGAAATAAGCGACCCGATTTCATCTACGGCTTTTCATTGGGATTTTCGTACGGGGATTTCGATTTCTCCACCCTCTTTCAGGGAGCCACCGGCGCTTCGGTCAGCATAGAGGAAATGTTGCGGCTGGCCGACGGTTCCAACTCCATTGTAGGTAGCTCCAACGGTAAGCCGATGCCGATTCATCAGGGACGGTGGACGTATTATGACGACCTCGGCAACAAAGTCTCCGCCCCGGAACAGTTGATGAGCATGAACAGCGACGCTACTTATCCGCGACTGCTGCCCGGAAACAATAAGAACAACGCTCAATCGACGTTCTGGTTACGATCGGCCAACTATGTGCGCTGGAAAAGCATCGAAGTAGGTTATAATCTGCCTCAAAAATGGCTAAATAAAGCTGGCGTAAGCAATATCCGTTTCTACTTTACCGCCCATAACCTGTTTACCTGGTCGGGATTGAAAGAGTATCAAATAGACCCCGAAAGTTCTCTGGAAGATAATCCACTGGCTACCTATCCGCAACAGCAGGTGTATAACTTTGGCTGTCATATCTCATTTTAACAATAAAAACTCAATCTTATGAAACACTCATATCATATATACAGACAGATTACTTCTCTTTTCCTGTTTATTTTTATGCTCTTCGGCGCCGCCTGTACGGAAACGTCCGAAGGTTTTCTGGAAAACAAGCAGGAAACGGAAACGCTGAAAGATATATTTTCCGACAGTTTGAAAACCATGCAGTTTCAGGCGGCTATCTATTGGAAGATTCCGGCCGTCGTTATGGGGCCGCAAGACCCGCGTTATTATCTTCAGTCGTTTTATGATTACGATTCGGCAACCGACAACGGACGGGAAAGCAGTACCGACCGCAAAAACTTTGCCGTCGCCTTTTCTAAAGCCGATTTTACGCAAGACGGTATCAATGCAAACTTCGAGAACTTTTTGCGTCCGTGGGTAGAAATGTACCAAAACATCCGCGTGTGTAACCAGTTTCTTGAAAACGTTTCCATAGCGCCGCTCTCGTCGACCAAGAAACAGGTACTGGAAGCTGAAACCCGCTTCTTGCGTGCTTTCTACTATTTTCATCTTTTACGCAACTGGGGTGGAATACCGCTGGTGGGCGACCGGATGCTGGATCCTTTTGTAGATCACGGTATCCCGCGGGCTACCTTTGAAACCACGGTGCAGTATATTGCCGATGAGTTTCATTATGCCAAAGACAATCTTCCTAAGATACAGGCTGGAAACGATTATGGACGTCCAACGAAAGGCGCTGCACTGGCCATGCTGGCAAAGCTTTATTGCTATGTAGCCAGTCCTTTATACAATGGGGGAAATGTCGGTACCGGCGAAAACCGCTTGCTGGTGGGGTATGACGACTATCAGCGCAGCCGCTGGGAAACAGCCAAAGCCGCCCTGGATTCTTTTTTCCTCTATAACCAGTCGGAAGGATTGTACGCCCTGCGCGTGCCCGAAGGAGACGATGATACGAAACCGGGCTATGGCTTTTATCTGGCCACCACTTCGCGGGTGAGCCGTGAACGCATCTGGATGTGGATTACCTACAACGGACATACCTGGCCGCACGAACAGTTGTTGCCCGCCTCGCGTACCGGATTGGCCAAGGTAATGCCCTATCATGACTTGACGGAGGCTTTCCCTACCGATGATGGCGTGGATATTCGCGTGCGCAACGCCAATGGCGAATACAAAACCGTGCCGAATGAGTATAACGAAAATAACCGCCGTTACGACCGGTCACGCCCGTATGCCAACCGCGACCCGCGTTTTTACTACACTTTCCTCTACAATGATGCGAAGTGGGCGAAGTCGAAAGGCGAAACGCCCCAGCCGGTTTATACCTATCGCGGGGCTGCTTCGGACGGCATTTTTACCGGATCGACTTCTACCGGTTATTATTTCGTAAAATTGTGCGTCGAAAATGTCACAGGAAAAGAAAGCGGAACAAGCGCCAGCGGGCAGGGAGAGGCTTTTATCCGTTACGCAGATATGTTGCTGATGTATGCCGAAGTATTGACGGAACTGGATGTAAACGCTTACCGCAGTGAGATAGAAGATCAAATCTTTCAAATCCGGCAGCGTGCAGGAATCACTCCGGGCAGCGATAACCGCTACGGTGTGCCGCAAAACATGAATCGGGAAGAAATGATCGCTTTTATCATCAATGAACGCAGAATAGAATTTGTGCTGGAAGCCGGCAACCGTTTTTGGGACTTGAAACGGCGCAAACTGTTCGAGAAGTTGAATAACGAATGGATGCACGCCGCCGTCTGGGAAAAAGCCGGTGATGATGATGCGGGCAATCCGATTTTTGTTTGGTCTGTTCAAGCGTTGGAACAACATTTCTTCAACGTTCCGCGCATGTATCATTTTCCGATTCCATTGAAAGAGTATGAATCTTCGCACGGATCGTTGACACAGAATCCGGGATGGTAATTAAACAACACAATCATGTATACAATGAAATTAAAGTTAATGAAATTAATGTCAGAGAGATTAATATTAAAAATAGCCTGCTGCTGCGGCCTTGCATTGCTTTGGAACGCCTGTCGGGAGGAATACTATACAGTGAATGATTCGTTTTACGACGATAAGGCGATTGAAGTGAAAAACCCCCTGATAGACGATACCCTGCGCATAGAACTTTACAATACAGACCTGATATCCATACAGGAGGTATCCCGTCCGGATATTGTATTCGATCCGAGAGCTTTTATTTATCAGGTAGAATACGACAGTATTCTGTCGGTTTCCGACGAAGGAGAAATCCAGCCGCAAAATAGAGGTGTTACGAAAATTTCGATTATCTTCCGTGCCAACGCCGCTATCGCCACTTCGATGGTAGTGGAAGTACATAAAGACTATCATGCGGTAGAACGCTTGCAAGTGCCTTCTGCTGTGTCCGGATTATTGGTAGAACAGGATTATACGCTGAATCTGAGTCCGTATATTATTGTATATCCGAGTTATGCCGACAATAAACAACTGCACTTCAGTCTGGATGCCGCTTCCCAAGCGTTTGCTTCCATTAGCGAAGACGGTGTGATCACCGGTATTGCACCCGGTCCGATTACTGTCCATGTTGTTTCCGACGATAATCCGCAGGTGACTGCCGACGCACTGTTGAACGTGATTACTGAAATTGAAATTACCGACATAAAACTTCATGCCCAACTGGATAATATAACTTTAGGCCTGGACGAACAAATTGACCTGAATGTATTGACTTCGGTCACACCAGCCAATGTGAATGAGGTAAACAGGAGGCTGCACTTTGCCTTGACCGATGGTGCGGATGCTGTTAGCCTGACCGACGGATTGCTTACCGCCGTCGGCGCCGGCGTGGCTCATCTGACGGTTTCCAGTAAGAATAATATCACCAAAACATTTACAATCCATGTAGATGCGGCTAAAAAGGATTTGACCCGTGCATTCTGGACGGTAACAACTTCGGCTTCTTATTCAACGGGCTTGAATTACGTGGTGGACGGCACTACCGGAAAACCGGAAGATATGTTTGATGACAACCCCGCTACCTTCCTTTCATTGGTGAAGTCCGGGAAAACCTATAATAATTCGGCCGGTCCGGCCTCCGGTGGATACAATCATTTTATTGTAGATATGAGAGTATCCTGCACGTTTAGCGCGATTAGATGGAATCACCGATCGGGCAATTCTTACAACTATTTGAGGATTTGGGGGATTGATTTGGAAGGAAGTCCTGACGGCGAGAACTGGAGTATCATTCAACAGTCGGTTGCGATACCAATTAAAGAAGGAGCAGACGCCACCCGTTATGAAATCCCGTTGAACGCCGAACATACATATCGTTACGTAAAGGTAACGCTGACGCAATGGAGTGACAATTCCGGTGGATCTACCAGCGGAAGTACGATGCAAATCGGAGAATTTGGATTGATTCGCTGAAAAGGATTGATTTGCTTAGCACGACGTAGTCTGGAGACTACGCCGAGCGAAGAGCGAAAGACTGCGCCAAGCGAGGCGAAGTGAAAGAAATAAATGAAGAGCTTATGTTACGTAAAAAAACATTGATAAACACGATGGTTGTACATGTGCATGTGCCACGGCAGCACACGTGCATGTGCCACGGTAGCACACGTGCATGTGCCACGGCAGCACACGTGCATGTGCCGCGACAGCACACGTGCATGTGCCGCGACCGTGCAGGATGCTCTTGCGTAACATGAATGAAGAGTATATATGTTCTATTTTACAAACTATTAATTAATTAATGTCTTATGAAAAAGTTATTCTTATTTTTATTGAGCATTATCCTTTCATTAGGATATGCCGGTGCACAAACCCGTTATTATGTGAACGGACAGACTGGAAGTAATTATGGACAGGGTGTATCGTGGGGTGATGCCTTTGCAGAGCTTACAACGGCTTATGATATGGCTGTTGCTGGCGATGAAATTTGGATTGCCGGAGGCGAATATGATGGTATCTACACAATCATAGATGGGGTAAATATTTACGGCAGTTTTGCCGGTACGGAAACCTCTATCGATGAACGTGAAAAAGTAACGGACGGCGAAGCTTGGGAATTTGCTCATCCTACGGTGTTGACCAGTAGCTCCGGTGGATATATTTTTACTACATCCGCAGCAGGAACCAGTATTTTTGACGGTCTTACACTAAAAGGCACCGAAGGTGTTACCTCCGGCAATAAAGGTTTTAATATTGCGAATGGAGGTAATAATAAAGGATACACCATTCGGAATTGCATCATTCGGGATTTCAATTCAGCGCATGATGGCGGTGGTCTGAATATCCGGGCGAAAACCGAAATTGCAAACTGTTTGATCACCAATAATACAGCGAACAAAGGTGGTGGCGCTTATTTGGATTGTACAACGATACACCATTGTAAAATTACCAACAACAGCGCAGCTACCACTGCCTCAGAGCCTCTAAACAGTGGCGTCGGTGGTGGCGGTGGTCTGTTGATGGCCAATACAGCGCCCGGTTGTGTCGCTTATAATTGCTGGATAGAAAGGAATACGGCTTCTTTTGGCGGAGGACTTGTGGTTCGCGCCGGCTCAAAAGCCTACAATTGTATTATTGTCAATAACACAGCCAGTCAATCGGGCGGAGGCCTTGCCTTCGACCAGCGAGATAATGGAGGTGCGGTTTTCAATGTAACGATAGCAAATAACACCGCTCAACACATCGATGGTTCCGGAGGTATCTGTTTTTCTGCCGACGCTGCCAACCGGAAACAGGATGTCTACAATTCCATCCTTTACAAGAACAAGAATGGATCCGGAGAGGTGATCAATCTCGGTATCTTTTTGTCGAAAGCAGAAGCTTCCACGAATCATTATTTCATGAATAATATCCTTGACGACCCGGAAAATTATTTGTTATTTATTGATGAAAGCTGTATTAATGAGTCGAATGGGACGAATTTGTTTGAAGATGAAGTAAGCTACGTTACAAAACCCGGATTCCCCGGCCAAAATAAAGGGCTTGTTACTACCGACCTGCCGGCCGAAGATATAACTGGAAAAGCTCGTGTAATAAAAAATATAGTGGATATAGGCCCGTATGAAATGGAAGAAAAAGAACAGGTTATTCTCCCCAATAGTCAAGGCGTTATTTTTGTCGACCTGAACACAACAGTTAGCGATGACCCGTATGTAATCGAAGAAATCGGCTCCACATGGGCTACGGCGGTTGCTTCTTTTGCTACAGCCTTGAGCGGTGCGTTGAAATATCAGGCGGAAAACCCGGAAGCAAGCTTGCAATTGTGGTTTAAAGCCGGTACTTACGAAAATATCTCCATCGAACTGAAAGATGGCATTTCGCTTTATGGTGGATTCGCCGGCACGGAAACCACTCTTGCCGAACGTACCAAAGGGAATAAACCCTGGATTTATACCCATGAAACTGTTTTACAAGGCGTTGGCAGAGATCGTACTGCCGGAAGCGACTTGATCTCGTCTACTGCGGTATTGAAACAGGCAGCCGAATTTACTTCTCCGGTAGTTATAGACGGATTTACGATTACCAATGGCGAGCATGGTGTAAGTTTCATTAGCGGAGGGAATACAACGCTTTGTAACTCTATTATCAGAGAAAACGGTAATGCGGATGCTACAACGACAAGCAGTACGGGTGCTACCGGTATCGATGGCGGCGGTATTGCTATCCGTGGCGGAACATTCGTGGTTAAAGACTGTTTGATAGAAAATAACCGTGCTAAAAACGGTGGTGGTATCATCATCGCGAATGATGCTCCTTCTCTTGTAGAAAGATGTACGATACGGGATAATAAAGCGCTGACAACTATCTCCGGAGATGGTGTAATGTATAACTTTATAGAATCCAGCACCTCTGTTTTCGGTTGGGGTGGCGGCGTCTTCAATCAGGGCGGCGCTGTTAACAACTGTTTGATTGAGGGTAACGAATCTTTTGCCGGTGGCGGAATCCTCGTTCGTGACGACCTGTCTCAATACAATAACTGTATTATTGTCAACAATAAAGCGATCTTTGGCGGTGGCGTCGGATATGATTCTCGCGGCGGGAACGTATCTGCCAATGCCGGTATATACAATGCATTGATAGCTGATAATATGGTACTGCCTGCATCGTACTATGCCGACTATCTGACAAATGGCGCTGTTCCGGAAACAACGGCCGGATTGTGCGCAGGCGCTTATTTTACTTCTCAGGGACAAGTGATCTATAACTCCATCTTTACAGGAAATAAAGATGCAAATCAAACTATTTCCATCACTCATGCTTTGCATGATTATGATGCCTCGTTGAAGTATGCTATCGTGGATGATGAACAGATCTCCCTGAGTGATGGTACGCTGGATGTATCTCCGTCGTCAATTACTTACGATGCCGACTGGAGAATCACATCTACCGGTTTCCCCGGACGCAATGCTGGGTATGGCGGAGATGAGATGACAGGCGGAAATCCGACAACAACGGATTATGCCGGTAACGTCAGGGTACATGAAGGATCCATAGATATAGGTCCTTATGAAATAGACGCTCCTTCGCAGTCTTCTATCAATCGTCCAACCGACGATGTACAGGGAACAGTCATTGACGTTCGCTATTATAACTTGCAAGGTATCGAAATTGCTGAACCTGTTCGCGGTGAAATTTATATCGAAAAGAAAATATATGATACGAGAGAGGTTGTGATAGGGAAACGGTTGAAGAACTGAGAACTGATAGTTAAGACCTAAAAGCTAAGGGTTAAAACTTAAGAGTTGGCTGCCGCAGGCATATATAAGAATTATGGATTCCAGCAGCAGGGCTTTCAGCCCTTAACTTGATGACACTGGTCTCCGTTCGGCGTAGTCTGGAGACCAATGTCGTCAATTTAGAAATCGTCTCCCGTCAGTGCGAGCGAAGCGAAGCAATCCAGTTAAGACATACACTATGGATTGCTTCAGGCTTCGCTTTCGCAATGACGAACCTGTATTTCACGCTTAAGTTGACGACATTGATCTGGAGACTACGCCGAACGAGGTTAGCATCCTGCAGGACGCTATCCGCCTGAATCCGCAGGATACGCATGCACATTATTATCTCGGCAATTTCCTTTCAACTCGTTATAGATTAAAAGCTGGTTGCGACTTACGATTTCTTCGCCGGCGTGCAGACCTTCCGAAATGTAGGTCAGTCCGTTGTGATTGTCGAAGGGGATGATTTCGCGGATGGCAAAGTCGCGGTCGCCCGTCACTACGTAGTAGCGGTCGTTGTCGAAAATGACGGCATCGTC
>JAISFI010000356.1 GCA_031263685.1 Dysgonamonadaceae bacterium
CACAGTGGTGTATATAGACACACAACAGTGGTGTATATAGACACACAACAGTGGTGTATATAGACACACAACAGTGGTGTATATAGACACACAACAGTGGTGTATGTAGACACACAACAGTGGCGTATGTACATGTGCATGTGCCGCGACCATGCATGATGCTCTTGCGTAGCATGAGTTAATGACATAGGGGTTTAGGGTTGGTAAAACAGCCAGTAATCTTTAGGTGTTACAATTTTTGTTGATTTATAGGCTGGAAATGTAAAATCTGTTGTAAATGCCAAACTTACTGTATTCGATGTCAGATATGGATACGTTTAATGTTCTCATATTTTTGTTTCTAACAATATTGTGCAAATATACGGGAAAATTATTTTCACACAAAATTGAAGGTAATTTTGGCATTTCAGATCATGGATTATGCACAAACACCCCGGTATTATTTTTTGATGATTTTAATCGTTTCCGTTTGTCCGTCGATGTTCAGAATGCCAAGGTATAAACCTTTTGGGAAAGCGCTTATATCCAAGTTATTTTCTCCTGCCGAACAGGAAAAGTTTTTTATTTGCTGTCCGTCGATGGAGTAAACGGTAAATATTCCCGGCGTACGGTTGCCGGAGGCGATATTCACAATCAGGTGGTCGGTTGCCGGATTCGGATAAACCAGGTGTTTTCCCGGTTCGGGATTCGACATACCGGTCATTTGAACGGAAATAATTTCAAACGGAAGACTACTCATCGTAGAGGAACCTTTCCCATTAATGCTGCCACTGCTGATCGTCCAATAATCGGTACCCGCACTGCCCCCATTCTGAATAGCGTACAAATTTCCACCCGATACCCCGTGCAAGGCATAACTGTTCCATGCTGTGTAATAGGGATTTTGGGAAAAAGTTCCATATTCGTTCAGGAAACGATTATCCGGTTTCGATACAATTTTATAGCGAGTTCCGTCTTTTGTGATGGTCCATGTCTGTGATTCCGGACTGTCTTCCAAGCGGTTATCGAAAATCGGCGCTGCTCCGTTGTTGGTCAGGTATTGGCCGGTCGAGGCATCTTTGATGAAATAGTCGCCGTCGACGATTCCCTTGTTTCGCATAATTACGTATATATGGAAATCAAGACTATATTCACGGCCATCATAAGTATAATGAACGGAATGGTGTTCGGTTTCCTGTATGTTTTCCAACAGCAAATTCTGCGAAGCGCTTCCATTACTCCAGCGCCATACGCCGTTGTCGGCGCCGCTTTGTACTGTGGGTTTCAACTCAACCGATTGACCGGCGGTAATAATCGCCGTATTGGTTTCCTGCGCCGCACCGCCGGCAACCGATAAGGACGGAGATATCACCGACAGCTTGATGTGAAAATTCAGTTGGCTCTCTTTCCCAAATTGATTGGTGTAAGTGACGGAATACGTCCGCTCCGAACTGATGTTCTGCACCGTGATGGAAGAAGCAGTGGCATTGGTATTCCATTTATATTTCCCCCAACCGATGGCAGGATTTGCAGCCAGAGTGAATGTCGTGCGAGGCATGATGGTGATTATCGTATCGTTATACGTGACGCCATTGACGGTAATTGCCGGTGTAAGACGGTCGGGCGTACAATCGCCGGTTACGGCTACGGTGAAGAGTTGCGTACTTTTCACGCCATTGGCAGAAGTATAAGTCACGCGGTAAACGGCGCTGTTGTTGGCGGTGATTTCCAAGTCTTGCGTCGCGTCGCCCGTACTCCATAGCCAGTTCCCTGTATTGGCAACGCCTTCAGGCAGTTGGGGAACGAATTTAACCGTACTTCCTTTGGATACTCCGCTGTATTCGCTTCGTTCATAAGTATTGTCTCGATAAATGATAGCCGGTTTCAATATCACAGGCGCCTGGTCTGCCGTCACTGCCGGACGTGTACACATCAACGTGGAAAAGCCTAAATGGTCGAATCCGCCGCTGGTTTGTCCGTATGCACCACCGCCGTTGTCGATGTTTTCCTTGTTTTTCATGGTATGGGAGTAGTTCATCGTAATACCCTTAATCCCTTCGTAATGACCGAGAATCCTGTCCCAATAAGGGCGGAAGGCTGACCGTCCACCTTCGTTATTGCCGGTCATTCTCCATGAACTTTGTAAGGCAGTACGTACATCGTGATACCAGTACTCCGTCCAGGGCAGGTCGTTGACGCCCGAATTATAGGCTGCCAGATACTCGATTCCGGCTACGAGCCGGTTGTCCATATATCCGAAAAGGTCGTCGCCCTGATTCCAACCGACTTGCGCCACATCGACCGCCAAGCCTAAGGCCATCAACGCATGTCCCTGGTCGCGTCCCGATTCCTGCATCTGTCCGAGGAATCCGAATGGCCCGCGTTCGTCGGCGTGAAGTACCGGAACCAAATTGCCTAAGTATTCGGTCAATCCGCCGTTGTAATAAACCGTATTGTCATTTTCGACGAGCGAATGTGGCGAACCGCCTACCTGATCGTATTTGTAGTACGATACTCCTTGATTATAGATGAATACGTCGTCGCACAGAATACCGATACTCATCACTGCCAGCGTGTTGCAAAGTCCCCAGTTCGACCAGTAGTGCCCCGGACGTCCTTGTGTCCAAGTATCGTGGCGACGTTTCAGAAAGTCGATGCACCGCGGATACCATACATACAGCATCCACTCCTGAAACTTCTTAAACTCAGCGGGATTCCATCCTTCGTAGTCGCGCATCAGTTCGGCGGCGTTGGCAAAAGCGTAACCGTACAGACCGCTTGCCAACGACTGGTTGGTATCGCCGCCAACAGCTTTACAGGTTGCCGCCCACGAGTTTAATATCAATATCGCTCTTTCGGCGTATGCTGCGTCGCCGCTGATTTTCCAGCGTAAAGCATTCTGGTAAGCCATCGCCGCACCGCGTGCAGCGTTCATGTAGTTTTCGCCGCTTCCTCCCCGGACAATTCTTTCTACCGGATAGGTAGCGGTTGTTGAACTGGAATAAGCGTTGTTTTTCAGGTTATTGTACGCAGTTGTGACTGTTGGGTCACCGGCGGCGAGTTGCGCTTTCACCCGGTCGAAATCGGCTTGCGTGTGCAGGGCGCCGGGATGGATAAAACCTTGTGCTTGTGCGGCGCCATAGCTTACTGTAAGCCAAGCGCAGATTAAAAATACGATTGTTTTGTTCATGATGATTATGTATGAAGAACTAAAAGTTAAAAACTAAAAACTAAAAATTGGCTGATGCACGTATATTTTGAATTTGCATTTATAACTTTTAGTTCTTTAATTTTATTTGACAATAACTTTATTAGCAACCGGATGTTCTCCGGCTATTTTTACGATGTACAGTCCGGAGGCAGCGGTTATGCGGGTTTTGTTGCTGCCGGTTTTTAGCGTTTTTATCAGGCGTCCGGAAATGTCATATACATTTATTGAACTTCCTGCATCGGCTCCCGAAACAACGATTTCGCCTTGTGCACCGTATATCAGGGCTTTATTCGTAATGGCTTCCGGTGTTTGGATAGCGTTCGGCGTTTTCGGATTGGCGACTACATCATCAATGGTACGGAAAATGAAATTGAACTTCATTGCGTCTTGCGAAGCGGGACGTTCGTTTTCGGTTTCATTGACAAATGCAATTGCTTTACTATTGTGATTGTTCACCAGACTGTAAGCCGTTCCGTTGAAATAAACCCGGTGTTCGCGCCAATCCCAGTTCGAACCGGTTTCCGATTGTGTGACTGCCGTATTCCCTTCTTTCATTCGACCGATTTCGTCCATGTGCCAGGCGCCGTCTTCTTCCCAGGCAACTTTATCCGAAACAAAGGAATAGAGCGCCCGTGTCTGGTCGGAATAAGTATCATTGTATTGGATGTTCCATACCTGATTGTTGTGGATTTTTTCATCATTACCGATATAAGGACGCAATTCCGTGAAAGTATTCACAACGCCGCTTTCAGGCATAGTCAGATAATAGTCTCCGACTTCGATGTAATATAATCCCGGTTCGAAAGAATATTCCGCTTCTTCGACCGAAGCAGGACGAAGCATGACAATTCCAATTGTAGCCGCAAATGTATCGTAAGCGGCTTTCAATGAGCTAATTTTAGCATCGACCAGGTATTGCGAACCTTCTCCTGCCGTCGCAAAAGTCTGAGCCGTTGTAATTGCATCTTCAAAATCCTGTTTAGCTATTTCGGGATATTGTCCAACGCCGTCTCCAATGGAAATGGTGGTCAGGAACGTATTGTATTGAGCGATTAAAGCCGTCAATTCCGAGAAATCGCCGGTTGAACCGTAATTCGTTTCATAATCCAAATCACCGGTCAATGCCGCCCATTTAACGATATCTTCAATCGATACGGCTTGATTGTACAGGCGGAAATCGTAAACGAAGGTGTTTTTCAGGTAATTATCGTTGCTGAAAGGCGGTCGCGCAATCCAGTTGTAAGGAGTTGCCGCGGTGAAAGATGTAAGGGGTTGCGGGATGGGATTGTCGTCGGCGCTCTCCAGGACTTTCTCTCCGTTCACGTACAACTCGCCTTTCGTATCTACTTGGCGGTAAGCTACATGTTGCCAGGCGCCTTTGCTTGCTTCGGCCGTCCGTTCGATGGCTTTTTCGGAGTTCCATCCGGAGGAAGCAATCGTATGACGCTGTTTATTTAACTGGTAGTAAATGTATTGTCCTCCACCGGCGCTGTTGACTGTTTGCGACGAAAATGCCCACAGGAAATGCCCGGTGCCACTCAACGAGGCGTTTTCGTCTAAGCGGTAGTACGCCGAAATGGTATAATTGCCCATGGTTGAGATAACGTTTCCTACGGTTGCGCCCATATCCAGATAGCCGGTGCCATTGCCAAGATTCAAGGCGTTGTATTTACCTAACTGAATGATAGAGGATTCGTTGTATAAAGTTCCGTCATTGCCTGAACCGGATGCATCGGGAACGACATTATCGGTTACATTATCGAATGTGTATTGCACTTTCAGCCCGTAAGCGGAAGCCAGATAGTTGTTGATAGCTGTTCGCAGTTGCTCAATAAAACCGGGCGCTTCCAGTGCACGAATATCTTCGTAAGCATTGTCGATGGTTTCGAAAATCGCTTGCAAAGCATTGAACGCCGTCACGGGGTAAGTGTTGGAAGTAAAGTCCTGAATCAACGCTTCGGCCTGATCCAGCAAATCGATCAGTTCGGCAAACGCGGCCGGGTCGTCGAGGTAAGGGTCGACGAATTTGGCGGGGTTGGCTTTGGCGGTTGTTTCGTCGGTGACGGTCAACGCCAGGTTTGTCCACTTGGTACGTGCCCAGAGGTCGCGTACGTTGTTGTTCAGGTACACGTTGCGGGCGTCGGTCTCGAAAGAGATTTTATCTCCGGCTTTTGCATAGATGTAGAAATCGCCGGAAGTGACGGTCTGAGCGGCATAGCGCACCAGTCCAACTTCGGGACTTTCGGGCGCCGAGGGCAGGACAATAGTCGGGTCGTCGGCAGTAGTGCCTCCCTTGCCATACGCAAAGCCCTGGTTGATGCGCGATACGTCGGGAATCGTGGTTTGGCCTTCGTAACGGAAGCGCGGTATGATGTTCATTTCTTCTACCCGGATGTTGTCTTCCCGAATGACCGACATGTCTACTTTATAGTAGCCGTCGGCCGGGACGGTGAAGGTGATCGCTGCGTTGCGGAAGGTTCCTCCTACGGCTGCCGGCGCCGAATACACTTCGTAGCCTTGAAGCGAAGCCGGAATGTCTGTCCAGTATTCCAGGTTCACACAGGCAGTTCCCTCCGGATAATCGCGGGCGATATACAGGTATTCGTTTTTGTCGTTAAACCAACTGTTGCGCTTCACCGGATAAGGATCGGTCAAGACTTCGGGGTTCGACATGATCGGATAACTTGCATACCGTTCGGGATTGTACCGGTCAAAATAGTTTACTCGTCCGCTATCGCCATAAGTGGTGAAAGTGGAGTAGGTTCCTGTGGCGACATCGTATTTTTCGAAACTCCAATACGTGTCTCCTCCCGCCTCAAAATCGGCGTCGCTCAAGTCGTGCAAGCGGTAGGTTTGCGCCATGCTTGCGGTTACGGATACTATAAGTATCGGTAAAAATGCTAAAAGAAAGTAGTTCTTTTTCATGATTGAATTCATGTTTAATTGTTTCTTTAATTGTTAAAAAAATCGCTGGCAATTAAATTTCATGTAAAAGTAGATGGAAAATAATGATTGGGATAGGATGTTTTTTCCTTTTTTGTAGGATGTTTTTTCCCATGCGCGATTTCAATTATACTTCGCGCGGTTTAAAATTGTGAGATGAAGATAGATTGTGGGATGAGAAAGACGAAAGTGTATCAAAAGTACGTTTCACCGTCATTGCGAGGTCGAAGACCGAAGCAATCCATTGATAACAAGCGCTCTGGATTGCTTCGTTTCACTCACAATGACGGAAAATCGACCTTTTGAGACAGCCTGATTTTCATTTCATAATTTTAAACCGTGCAAAGTATAATTGGCCCGAACGGGCTTGATTTTCATAACAGCAAGTCGGCGACCTGCGATTATGAAAATCCGACTGTTATTCTATCAGCCATCGTTTTACGCCTCTTTCTGTTTGCGAAAATTCCACTCCGATTTTCACCGTTTTTCTGTGGTCGGCAGAATAGGGGATAGCGTAATCTTTACTGTTAATTTGTTTCAGGGCGTCTTCGGCAGTAGCGCTGTCGTCCATTTTGAATTCGAAAACGTAGATACTGTCGGCAGTTTTTACAACGGCATCGGCTCTGCCTCTATTGCTTTTTACTTCGGTTTGTACAAATTGCCCCAACAGCGTGAAAAGCAGATAAAAAACATGTTGGTAATACTGTTCATCGCGGTGTTCCAGCTTGATGGCATCGTAGGGAATGGCTGCGAAAAATGCTTGAAGCGAGGTCATAAAACCTTCGATGTCGCCGCTTTTCAGTTGCCGTAAAAAAGAGATGATTGAGAATTTACCCGTTGCTATCGGCGTCAGTACATACGCGGGCAAAAGTTCATTCAGGAAACCGTATTTTACTTCTTCATTGGGAAATCCCAAAACATAGGCGTCTTCATCCCGTTCATACGACTTTATTGTCAAATAGCCACTTTGATAAAGCAGCGGCACAAGATTTTCATTTTCGAAACGGTAGTCCATTATGGAGTTTGCCGAAATATGCACATCATCCTCAAGATTGCGAATATCGTAATTTTGGTTTTTCAGCGCCTTTGCCAGGAATGTCGGCGTACCGGTGGCGAACCAATAGTAGGCGAAATCCTTACTGTCAAATGTATTTAAGACGCTGAACGGATTGTACATGTCTTCGC
>JAISFI010000371.1 GCA_031263685.1 Dysgonamonadaceae bacterium
TAACATCAGTTAATTAAATATTCATTCCTCATCCATTTATCCATTTTTCTCTCCTTTTTATATTGCAAGGCTGGAGCCTTGCTGTTAACTCGACGTAGCGTGGACGCTACGCCGAGCGGGGATTCTGTATTCGACAATTTGAATTACATTCATCCAAAAGTTATTTTTTTCCTTTCTGATATTTTGATGCGGTTGCCCTAGTATTATATTCCAGAATCGTTCCATAAACAGTTCAATGATTTAACCGATAAATCCAAAAAGCAAAACTGCTTATAAGAAATGCCAAAGCCCCTAAAAATACCCCTAAGCTGATCCAGGCCCATTTGACTTTCCATTTTCTTGGTTTCTTATCAAATTGCTTAAAGTATTTTAGGTATTTGTCTTTCTTAAATAATAACAGATGATTAATAACAAAAGGAGGTATCATTAATAAAACACTAAGAAGAATAGTCAAATGCTCCATCTTTCGTATGATACCTTGATAATAAATAAATAATCCAAAGCAAATAAAAAGAATTAACACACCCATCAGTCCACCTGAATATATAACGCTGATACCAAAATCTCGGCGTCTAAAACCATACTTCAAATATTCAACAGGATTGTTAATCCCTAATTTTTTGAAACGTTTTTTTGAAAACGGAAGTTTATATATGACATTCACAATAAAACTCAGTTTTATATATAACAAACTCAGTTTATAATCCGCCCTGTAAGCAAAATAATGTATTATATTCCAGAATCGTTCCATAATTTTATCTGTTTTTTTAATAACCGTAAAACCAGTCAACTGTAGCTTCACCTAATTTGGAACCACCCCAACCGCCTGCATATCCAATAATTATGCTTCCAGCGATAGTCCCAAAAGGGGGAAAGAAAAAGGAACCGATTGCAGCTCCACCTTTATTTCCTATCGAATTTCCTAACATCCATCCTACAGTTTTTGCTGTCGCCATTTGTGCATTATAACCAAAACCTCCATCTGCTTCTATTCCGTCAACAATATCAGAAATTCCGATTCCAGCACTTACTATTGACGCCCCACGGCCTATACCTCTTCCCCAGTTTGCCATACTGTACGTATTGATTTTAGCCTTGCTTCCGCCACTCCAACCTCTGCCTGTTTTGGGTGATACAGCATAATACTTGATGTCGAATTTTCCGTTTTTGGTCATTCTGAATGTACCGTCGGCTTTTTCCATTCCTGTGCCAAAACCTCCTGTCCCATTCACTACGTTATCTGCAATCCATCGAGGGGTACTATTTTCTTTTTCGCTATTTCTGTCTTCGTGTGTTGCGGTTTCCGGCCAATTATATCCAAGATCCGAATCGGTATATCCGGGAGTAAAGTCGAAACCGCTTTTAGATGCTTTATATTCATATAATAATTTGTTTCTATGATAGACAAATACCATACCATAGTGCTGTATAGACAAATAATCCCCAATGTTATCATATGTCTTTTTATCATACGTAATAGTTGGTTCGTCGGATTCATCCCAAAAAACCGAGCTTCCACGCTGGTAATAAGCCAGTCCCCACGGGTCGATCCGGTTGATGGGATCGTTGCCGCAATAGGCATACGGACTGGTTGCATAATCCTGTTCGCTGAGCGGATCCATCGTCGTAAAACGTCCCAACACCTGGTCGTACCAGCGGAAGTGGAAGTCATGCTGCCGGAGGCCGTTTTTGGTTTCATATTCGTTGCCGCTGTACGCGAAAATGTTTCCTGTGGCTTCACCGGTTCCGAACGGATAATAGAATTGCGGATAACGCGGAGAAAAAACGCCACTTGATGGGTTGGCCAGCGTGTTATTAGCGGTTATTTCCATCCGTACATTGTTCTGGTAGTCTTTCAATAAATAGACATGTTTCCAGTTTTCCGGATTGGCATTGGCAGCGTCGATATAACCGTCGGGTGTGAGAATATATTTTAATTTCCGGTTGGAATACACAAAATTACCGCAATAATCCATCGTATCTTGCCGCTGGATATTGCCTATATTCTCGGTGGCTGCGCCCAAAGGTATCTGCATGGTGCTCAATTTTGTGCTGTATATTGCCCTGTATTTGGTACCTGAGGCATTGTAAATATATTCGGTTTTGTTGCCGTTGCCGAATTGTATTTTCGAAGGCAAATTCAGTAAATTATATTTTATCCACGCAATGTCTTTATTATAATCGCCGGTGATATTTCCATTGGCGTCGTAAGTATATTCAACCGGACAGGATGAACTGTTGCGATCAATGAAATGCGGATGGTTAAAATCCATGGTTGCATCATCGCTTACTTTGGTCAGTCGATTTCCCGAATAACTCATCGTCAATAAGTCCATTCCTGCGCAATACCAGGTCGGACGGTCGTATTCATTCAGGGTGTAATAGTCACAACCGTAACCGTCTCTCCTCAAGTCCGTAATGTTTCCGTTTTTATCGAAACTGTAAGCAGTCTCATATATTCTCGGTTCTTCGACGTTATCGGTAAAATCGGAGTTGTATTGCGAGTGTTCCAGGCGATTAAGAGCATCGTACCGGTAGCGGGTAGCGGTTCTTTTATTGTTTATGCTTTCTCGCATTTCCGAAATGCTTCCATTATAATACTTGATATACTCTCCGTCGTGGTAACTCAATTTTTGGCTAAAATTATCCGACGGTGATGAAATCTGTACTAACTGTCCTTGAATATTATAAGTATAGCGCGGTCCCATGGCAGTGCTGCTATTGAAAAGTTTCTTCTTCACCCGTCCTGATTCATCGTACTGCAATTCCTGAATTTTAACTGGCGTAAAGGTATTCAGGGAGTGGTAAGTGTTTGTTAGCCTCTCCGCATGATCATACTCGAAGGTGTATTCTTCGGTCATGGACGGAGAATAGAAGTCATAGGAGCGATGAAAGTGCTCGAACTTATCCAGTTGTCCTGAAAATTTATATTTGTAGTAATAATAATCAAACATTCCCGTGTAATTGTTCATCCTGTGTATGGCCAGCCGTGCCTGCCGGTCGTAATACAGGGCCGATACCTGTTCAAAAGACTGGTCAAAGGTTTTAACCGATGTGCCGGTCAACATGCCACGCAACGAAATATCCTGGTTTTCTACCGTATTGCGGTACATATTGTCATATCCCGTATTCGCTGTTGCCGACAGCCAAACATACATGGAACTGTTAATGGATGAATACAGGGACTTGAATTTATGATTGTTATAAAAATTCTGTGTCAGCACAACGCTGCCTGTTCCCATTGGATGGTTATTGCTGTATCCGCTGTCGTCCACCCAGTTCTCGGTTAGCGCTATTTCGGCATACTGACTTCGCAAGGAGGCGTGAGAGGCTGTACTGGTCGTTTTTCCACTTTGAACAGCCTGCCCCTGCCTGTTGTATTTGATAAACGTCCATTCGTTGCCCGTTCGCTGGTTCCCGTCTTGCGTCAGTATTATGCGTCCTGCCTTGTCATACACATAATAAATCCAGGCAGCGCCCGGCAATTTCTTGGCAATACACTGGTTTTTCCCGTCGTAGCGATAAATGTAGGCATACTGATCGATGGGATTCCCGGCGGTATTGTCTCCGGCAGAGCTATAAACTGTATTCGTACTGTTCATGCGCTCGGATGCTTCCGGTGAAAGTACGAAACGCAACCGATCCATATCGTCATATACATAATATGTATCGTTGCCTACAATACTGGTATAGTCGCCTCCGCTGTCCGTTTCATAAGCTGTGATAGCTCTGACGAGTATCAATTTCCCATGCAAATCATAATATACACAGCTCTTTTTGCCATCTTCGTCTTCCGAATAGTTATATACCAGTTGGTTGTTGTCATACTCGCCCATCAGTTTGACGCCGTTATTGACTGTTGCGTAACGCTTGGCACGGTCTAAGGGGTAACGAAAAAGATCTTCATCCCCATAATCGACACATGCGGCAAAGTTTATCCACTGGCTTGTTACCTGTTTTTTGTTTTTCGTGTGATGCGTTTGACCGGGAGCCGTCATACTGATTGTCGGGGCAAGAACATCCTGTTGCACGTTTACGGACTGGTAAGGATAATTATCCGAATGAAAGTCTTTTGCGGCTTGAATCAATGCCTCTGGATTGGGGATGTTGTCGCTTGCGTTTATGGCAAAAGGCAGAAAATTCAGTGCCGTTTGCGTGGAATAGTCATATCCTTCCATAAATACCATATCCTTACCCAAAGGCGTGATTGCTTTGGCTATTTGGATATTGGCGCGTCCCAATCCATCGCTGTAGTGGATGACCTTCACACTGTTCGTATTGTTGATGTCCGCATCGGAAGAGGCTGCGATTAAAGGCGTTACAACTGTAACAGAGTTTCCGGGTGCAGTTACGGGACTGTTTTGCGATATAGCAGGTTCCACCCCATAAGCATCGCAAAGGTCCGGATCAATTTTCAATGTCAGGCTTTTTCCGGGACTTGCCGTAAAATGGCAGCCGGGTTTCAGCACAATAGAACGGCAGGCTTTGACTTCCCCGCTGGGCAGCGTTAACCCAATCATAACGATATCTTCCGTATATTGTGGACAGGCAGACTGTAAGCACAGCCATACTGTTATTAATGATATATATATTTTTTTCATGCGAATAATTTGTTTTTGATAATTATATCAGGGATTAATCCGGTAATCATATTGAAGTATTTGCCGGATATTTCCTGCATCGTCAACTGTTTTCACCGGTTGTCCGAGTGCATCATATTCGGCATACCGGCTTCGTCCTGTGGGATCTGTAACGGAAGTCAAGCCATGAATATTATATGTATAGCTGGTAATCAGCGCATTGGGTAAGCGTGCCCGCAACTTTTGAATATTGGTGAACTGGGCAGGATCTGCATCGGATGCCGGTTCCATACTTAGGGTTCCTCTGGCGGCTTCAACTTCGGCGTATTCGGCACCAACTATCTTTGCAACAAGCCGGTTACGTACACCCCAATAGAAAGTGATCGGTTCCTTACCCGTTTCCTGGTAACGTTTAAGAAGCCCGGTGGCCGGATAATAATTGTAGCTGGCGGCCAGTTTACAGCGGGAATCCCTGATTTCCCCGTCGATCGATGCCGGTTGATAATTGGAAACAGGATCTTCTATTTCCAGTATGTATTTTTTTACCGGTTTCCGGTAATAAACAGAGCCTCCCGCAAAAAATGTTGAATCCTGAAATACTTCCGCAGCTATTACTTTTCCATTCTTCCAGGAAACAATTTCATAGGGCACATTAAAAATGCGGTCTGAATTAAAAAGACAGGTTGTTGCATAGTCTACAAAATGGTATTCTGTTTTATAGATATCGCCATATATGTCGGCTGTTTCCCTGCACAAAATATTTCCGGTTTGCCAATCCCATGTAAGAGTTGTTGTGGAAACAGTATCTTTTCCATTATATTCGTTGGGAACTGTTTCAATAATTCTCTTGGGGCGGTATTCCCTGAAGTGGAAAGCGGCGGAATCTTTACGTACATAACTGTGCGTGCTGTCGACAGGATAATAAATTGTCTTTTTCGTGAACAGTGTGTCGAGCGGACACTCGGGATCCCTGTAATCAATCGTTGTTTGCCGGGCAGAAAAAGGACCGCGTAATGTTTCTTTTTCTACTAATTTTCCCAACTGGTACCATATAATATTAATATCCCGATGAAATTTGGGTTCATCAATAATCCGTTCCAATTTCGGATCCTGCAACCATTTCTCGGATTGATTGGCATAATTGACAAAGGTATATCGTACTTCCGACTCTACTTGCGCTCCTTGTTGTTGGGTTTCGGTTACGCAGGTATATCCGTACAAATCCGCATCACGCATATCGTCTTCGATAGTCAGTGGCATATCCATATTAGATGTCTTGCTTACTTCCAACTGCTCATATCCATAATAGCTATAAAAGTTATTATATGATAATCGTTTGCTCCTGCCGATACTTCCGGATTCGGTCAATAAATATCCATATTCTTTTCTGGGTTGGAGATAAGAATATTCCCGTATGAATGGCAGTTCATTTTCCCCGCTATAAGACAGGATTCGCCGGATTCGATAACCGATGTCCTTTGCTGCAGTTGGAAGAGGCTTACCATAAACGTTGTGATAATCGTATGTAAAGATGGAATATCCCCCTGTTGGATAAGTCATCTTTTTCAGGAGGCCTTTAAATGTCACGTACCGTGAAAATTTATAATCATATTCAAAAGTATAAGCAGGTTTACTTACTGCCGTATTATTGGGAAGAATACCCTGTTCCTGAACGGATAAGAGTTTTAAAGGGGTTGGTGTATCGGATGTATATGTCAGCGTGTATTTTTTAAAATCCCGGTTACTTACAACATCCTTAAATACAATATTATCCAGCTTATACCATTGAAGATTGGGCGAAGCGGGATAATTGGCATGCTTGAGTATTTTTAAATCATCGGTCGAATAGTTTTTTTCCGTAGCAATGGAACGGTTAAAGTATACCGTTACATCGCCTCCCGATATACTTCTCAGATAAGCAGGATGTTCTATAAAAGCGTCGGTCGCTGTCCCGTAAACTACCGTATCTTGAGGATCTGGAACAGTCTGAGAATAGCTTTTAATATAATTATGCGCCGGGATAGTGTAATATGCAACCTGATACGTACTTTTTTCATATACTAAATTACAGGTCGGGGCGCTGTATTCGTAATTCAATTCAATACAGTCGCCTTCCGGCGATACTATCTTGGACAGATGCCACACAGTTATGGCTATAGCATCTTTTGTTTTCACCGAATGTCCGGATTCTACGGAATTATTCGAAACATTTGTTTCCCTGCCGAAATAGTAAGCAATACCATCCGGGGTTCTCAAAATAAATCCGGATAAAGCCCGGCCCAGTCCGCTTACATCCCATCGACAGTCTATCCATATCTTGCTCTCGGACTGTATAACCCACGTGTTTTTGAAAACAAAACTGCCGGAATAACCACAGAAATTAAATGTAAATTCATCTTCCTGTGTATCGAAATATTGCTTATTTCCTAAAGGCCAAACCTGATTTCTTGCATTATCTGTTGCAAGTTCATCAGGTATGCCTCTGATTCTCCTGCTGATACTTCCTCCTGCCGACAGATGCCATCCCCAGCCTGTCCATCCGGAATGGTAAGATTCATCATAATCTTTTCGAGGTACGGAATAATTCAGGGATATGGGTAGCTTCAAGTGCGGGGTTCTGTATTCATACAAGGGAATGTTTACTTGCAGGTTTCCACGAAACAGGTCTGCTTCGACATGCTGAAAAGCATCCGGATGCTGATATGTTCCGGTAAATACATCCTGAGAGCTAACTACATCATCACTTGTCTGAGCGCATAATATAGAAAAGTTGCATAAAAGCAAGAAGAGAGAGATGTTTATTTTTTTCATTTGCTATTTTTTTATGACTACCTGTTTTTTCACATAATTATCGGCTTGAATATACAACAAGTAATTTCCCTGCTGTAATCCATTCATGGAAATACTCCGTTCGTGCAGTCCGGCGGGTAGAATTTCCTGTCGGATGCTGGATATGGGAAGCCCCAGTATATTGCACAGGCGAATGGATACTGATGCCTGCGTTGAAAGTTCAAAGGAAATATGGCAATCTGTTTCTACCGGATTGGGATGAGTTTGGCAATACAACAGTATTCCTCGGTCTTGTTGAGCTTGTTCCCGTATAGCTTCGTTTGCTGTGTCTTCTGCCAACGATTCAATCGCTATTATCGGAAAATAAAATGCAGTGGAAAAGTCCTCACTTTCCTCTCCTTCCAACATGGAAAATGACCGGATCACCTCGAAAATGGGATAACGGTATCCAGGCGCATACCAGTTATAGGTCTCCAGGCGCATTGTTGCGCCTTCAATGCCTATATTGTCATATTCCCGGGTACGCTTCACCCGTAATACATTCCGCAACGTATCATTTCCGGGAGTAATCAGCGTCCCCGTTGCATCGGCATGAATATAAGTCCGTCCGGACGCTGTCATTTCTGTGCTTTGATAATACAAACCGGAACCATGGAAGGGAGCGCTAAGCGTATCTCCATACGATAATGGAAAATGCATCTGTAATTCGGGTAATTCAAATGCCATTTCGGCAGAAGTATTTTTATAGCCGGTCATCCATATCGATTGTTCCTGCTGTTCAAATAAATAGCGGGTACGGTGTTCCCAACTGCCTAAATGTATCGTGTCTCCTTTATTAATTCGAAAATAAATCAACGGATAATAATCATCCATTATATCAGCTTGAGTGAAATCCCATATAAAATTCCGGCCAGAGGCTCCGGGAAAAATGCCGGTCATTTGCTGTTTGATAATCTTATCGCCCGGACGATATCCGTTCAAGTGATATTGGAGCGCTTCCTGTGAATAAAGATTACATATTGACAGGAAAATTATTACGGATAAACATAAAGCCTTCATACGTAATTTATATTATGATAATTTTTTTTATGCAAAGGTAACGTAAAAAACCGATTCACTCGACAAATATTAGTAAAAAAAAGGCTGGAAGTCAAGTTTCTTTACATTTGATTACTTCCACTTGGCGTAGCATCCACGCCATGCCCGTAGCGGGTTATCCAAATAGACGCCTTCCGGTGTCAATTTGCAGTACAAAAAGTCCTGCGTAACATTCACTTACTAAGTGCAATTTTTGGTAGATACTTTGCCCCAATAAGAAAACTGAACAATCTACTTTTAGATACCACTATTTTATGGATGACAACAGGTACAAGAATACCCAAAGTTATAACAAAGAAGGCTTTAAAAACAAAACAAAAATCCGGAGTTAGATAATTTTCAAGTGGAATTTTTAAAGATATCATCTTGGCAAAGCCTTCTGCAGTAGTATGAAAAAGATATATTGTATAAGTGTAGGAGGACAATTTGATAAAAAATGGTTTGATGGGATTCGTTTCCCTGTCAATCTGCATAGAAATGTTCAGGATAAAAAAGATTCCCGAAACAGCTAAGGAAAGATCTATTAAAGGAGTAAGCCATGATGCATGGGTGATCAATTTTAGCCCATATACAAGTGTAAAAAAGACAAAAAGGGCAATGGCCGGTATCTTGTCAATAATCAATTTGAGATTGGCTTTTGCACAAATAAAACAACCAAGAACAAAGTAAAACAGATTCTTCTTTAAATAGAACAAACAAAACAACATCGGAAAATCGATCGGAATCAATAGAAGTATGAGCGATAAAATCAAAAATATATTTAATTTTCGAGGGGTATCTGCAAAAGGTATAATTAAAAAAACAAGAAATAAAGTATAGATAAACCACACGAAGAAACCGGCAGAAGGAAGATAAAACATTTCATAAAAAGACGATATCGATACCGGATCTTTAAACATATCCTTTTCCACTAATAATTTAATACAGATAACCATTGTAGAAATGAAAAGATAGGGAACAGTCAGGCGCTTGAATTTGTTGAGAACAAAATCCCTGTATTTCACCGGTTTTTTAACCATCGTGTATATATAACCGCTAACAAACATCAACAGCGGAATACGAAAACTTATACCGATATTATTTAATGATGAATACCAATCGGGAGAATTTTCCGGCTCATAATGGTAGATTACAATCAAAATGATAGAAATAGATCGTGCTATGTCTATAAATGTAAGCCTCTGTGTTGTCATTTTAATCTGAGCCGCAAGCCGGACTCGAACCGGCGACCTATTCATTACGAATGAATTGCTCTACCAACTGAGCCATTGCGGCCTATGTCTATTCGTTCAACAAGTCTTTCAGGAAATCTTTCAGTTCTTTATCCAAATCAAGTAGCGACTCACTGTCTAATTTTATCGTATCGCCGCCCAGGAATAACAACTCTTCGATATATCCGAATTGCTCATCGACCAAATTTACGGAAAAGGGGTTGAAAATAAAATCTTTATCAAAAAACGCCTGTTTGCTTAAATCATTCAAGACAAATTTGATCTTCTTAATGAACGATTTCGCCGGCAATTCCGGGGTATTATCATCACTCCAGATTTCAATCTCTTTTTCCGACAACAAGTTTTCCAAATCGTCGTAAATAAGGATTCTCCCATTTTCCTTGTCCAATTTAATTGAAAGATCGCTGAGCATGTCATCAGGATTAGCGTTCACAAACGAAGCCAAAGCTTGTTGTATTCCCGACTTGACAAGGGTATGAAAAATATCTTTATCTACATGCATATCATTTTCGTCTTAAAATAGACGGCGCAAAAGTAATAAAAAGTAACGAGAATAGACAAGCTTAGGCTGCGTTTTTTTTCAAAATAAAGCCTATTCAACTCTTAATTGGCGATTTAAAAGTACCTGTTGAGTAATACGCTCCTCCAATTCCTTTTGATAATGCCGGGCAAATGCGATTTCGTTTGCAACTTTCGACGGTTTTTCCGATGCGTACAAGTCCAACGCTTTTTTTACCCAAGTCAACGCTTCGGCGTGACGGTCGTACATTTCTTCCGACAGCGCAATATTGATGGCAATCATCCCTCTCTTTTTGTTATTCTTCTCGCTGTCGTACAATTTTTTCCAAATATCGGCCGCTTCTTTTCGGTGTTCTTTTTGCATGTAGGCATAAGCCAGTTTCATGCGGGAATCCATTCCAGCGTATAAAACACGTTCTGAAGATGACCAGTAGGGTGCAAAACAGGTTGCTGCTTTTTGCGAAAGGTTATAAGCCGACTGTTCCAAGAATTGCTTAGGTAAATATTTGAGTATTAAGTTCGAATTAGATTCCACTACTTGATTTATCGTTATGGAGTCGGACAATATGAAAGAAGCTAAGGACGTTTCTTCGCCGGGAATATAGGCGCTGACTTTGATGTTGCTTTTGATGGTTACATCCACAAATAGATTGTTGTATCCTATATCATGTACTGTTTCATTGATGTCGAGCGACAGTCGGTCGATCGATAACAAGCTGCCGACACCTGCCTCCCGGGTTATTTCCATTACTTTTTCGGAGGGGATTTTTTCGGACAAAAAAGATGATATGGACAATATGGATGATAAGGATGCGCTGTCTTCTTTTAGCGGCACATTATAAAGCAGTACATTCCGAAAATATCCCGTTTCGTCGAGTGCGGAGGCAAAAAAGTCATGAAATATCGCAAGAACGGTATCTTTCTTCAAAATGACACTGGAAAGATCTCTGGTGTTATATGTAAACGTAACATCAACATCGCGCGTATTGTTCACAACGACCGTTCCCTCTGTCATATTCGCAGGAAAAGTGATTGCTGCCGGCTTCTGTGTTTCTATCATGAAATAATGAGCCGTCTCGCATGAGGAGAACAGTATGAGCGAAAACAGTACAAACGGCAAGCGTATGCGCCAATCAGTGCGGGGAAATTTTTTACGTCTCATAAAGCTATCATTTTTACATTTAAGTCTGCAAAGCTGCCATACTCTCCTGTATTGTTTTAATCTTGCTTTCCGCGTCGGCCTGTTTTTTCCGTTCCATGTCGATGACGTGGGCGGGCGCTTTGCCGACGAAACTTTCGTTGCCGAGTTTTTTCAGCACCGAAGCCAGGAATCCTTGCTGGTACTTGAGTTCTTCCTGCAATTTTGCTAATTCCTCTTCTACATTCATGTTGTTGCCCAGCGGCACGGCATACTCTGTTGTTCCAACGAGAAAAGAAATGGCTTCCGGCAATTTTTCGTTCACTCTTCGAATATCCGATAAATTGCTCATTTTGGCAATAATTGGATGAAAATATTCATCCGAATCTCCAACAATCTCCAGCGTTAACGGTTCCTTGACCGGAATATTTTTCTGGGAACGAATCGCCCGTATGCCGCTAATAATTTCTTTGGTACATTCAAAATTGCCCAATAAAGCGGAATCATAAGCTTTGACTTCCGGCAATAGCGCAATCATCAGACTTTCGCCCGGCTTTCTTTCTTCCAGCGCTTGCCATAATTCTTCCGTAATGAAAGGCATAAAAGGATGCAGCAGTTTCAATAATGCTTCAAAGAAACCCAGGGTTGCGTGATAAGTCCGGGCGTCGATGGCCTGCTGGTATCCGGGTTTAATCATTTCCAGATACCAGGAAGAAAATTCGTCCCAAAACAGTTTGTAGACAAGCATCAATGCTTCCGAGATACGATATTTGTCGAAAGAATCGTTGACTTCCTCCATCGTCTTGTGCAGGAGATGCTCAAACCAGTGGATGGCCATGCTTGCCGATTCCGGCTGTGGAATTTCGGCATCTACCGTCCAACCTTTCACCAAGCGGAAAGCATTCCATATTTTATTGTTGAAATTACGACCCTGTTCGCACAAAGCCTCATCAAAAAGGATGTCATTTCCTGCCGGCGCTGCAAGCATTAAGCCCATGCGGACGCCGTCGGCGCCATACCGGTCTATCAATCCCAGCGGATCCGGAGAATTTCCCAGCGATTTCGACATCTTGCGACCGATTTTATCCCGCACGATCCCGGTAAAATAGACGTTCCCGAACGGTTTTTTCCCTTCATACGCATAGCCGGCCATAATCATACGGGCGACCCAGAAGAAGATAATATCCGGCGCTGTAACCAAATCATTGGTTGGATAATAATACTTGATTTCCCGGTTATCCGGATGGTTAATGCCGTCGAAGAGGGAGATAGGCCATAACCAGGACGAAAACCAGGTATCCAGACAGTCTTCATCCTGTTGCAGGTCGGAGAGGTTAAGTCCGGGGTTGCCGCTCTGTTTTTTTGCTTCTTCCAACGCTTCTTCGGGCGTTGTGGCAACGACGAAACCGCCTTCCGGAAGATAATAAGCAGGAATGCGGTGTCCCCACCATAACTGGCGGGAAATACACCAATCCTTGATGTTTTCCATCCAGTGACGGTAGATATTTTTGAACTTGACGGGATAAAATTTAACCTCATTGTCCATGACGGCATCCAGAGCGGGACGGGCAATATCGGTCATCTTCAGAAACCACTGCATGGATAATTTCGGCTCAATGACTGCGTTGGTGCGTTCGGAGTAGCCGACTTTATTTTCGTAGTCTTCTATCTTTTCCATCAAGCCGGCAGTTTCCAGGTCTATGGCTATTTGCCTGCGTACCTCGAAGCGATCTTGACCGATATACAATTCACCGGCATCGCTGATTGTCCCGTTATCATTAAAGATGTCGATAGCAGGCAGATGATATTTTTCGCCCAGCATATAGTCGTTCACATCATGAGCGGGCGTCACTTTCAGGCAACCGGTACCAAATTCCATCTCTACATATTCATCCATGATGACAGGAATGGCGCGGTTGACCAGCGGAACAATCACTTTCTTCCCTTTCAGGAAAGCGTAACGCGGGTCGTTGGGGTGAACGCAGACGGCAGTATCTCCCAAAATAGTTTCCGGGCGGGTAGTTGCCACCACGATATAGCGGTTGTCTTCGCCTTCAATGCGATAGCGGAGGAAGAAAAGTTTGCTGTGTTCTTCCCGGTAGATAACTTCCTCGTCGGAAACAGCCGTCAACGCCTGCGGATCCCAGTTGACCATACGGACGCCGCGGTATATCAATCCTTTTCGATACAAATCGACAAACACCTTAATAACGCTTTCCGAACGGACGCTGTCCATCGTAAAAGAAGTGCGATCCCAATCGCAGGAAGCGCCTAACTTCCGGAGTTGTTGCAGGATGATTCCTCCATGCTCTTCTTTCCATTCCCAGGCATATTCCAGAAACTTTTCGCGCGTCAGGTCGGTTTTTCGGATACCCTTTCGGGCGAGTTTATCTACGACTTTGGCTTCTGTTGCAATAGAAGCGTGATCTGTTCCCGGTACCCAGCAGGCATTTTTACCTAACATGCGGGCGCGGCGCACCAATATATCCTGAATCGTATTATTCAGCATGTGTCCCATGTGCAGGACGCCGGTTACATTAGGCGGCGGAATGACGATGGTATAAGGTTCCCGGCTATCCGGTTCCGATTTGAAATACTTGTTATCGAGCCAATATTGATACCATTTGGCTTCTACTGCTGCGGGGTTGTATTTACTTGCTAATTCCACAATTTATTGTTGTTTTTTGAAGTTGCAAAGATAGCATAAAAACCACACTTTACACACAACCGCATAAAAATTAGCGGTTATCACTACCAGCGTGCGTTTATCAAGCGTTTATGTTCATGAAAGCGGGGCGGTCTCAAAGGACCGCCCCGCTTTCATTCATGCTAACGCTTGCTCGTATGACGAGCTAACGCTTGCTCGTGCGACGAGCTAACGCTTGCTCGTATGGCGAGCTAATCCTGTGCCTTCGGGACATTAAGCGGCAGCTCGTACTCGATGACGCGCGGCGTCTTGTTTTAATAAAGTATCCATTTCCAGAAAGAAGAAGTTGCGATGCCTGTCCACCAGAAATTCGATGGTTCCGGCGCCGGTATAGTTGACGGCTTGGGCTGCCATGACCGCCTTTTCGCCCATTTCCCTGCGCAGTT
>JAISFI010000392.1 GCA_031263685.1 Dysgonamonadaceae bacterium
CCTTGCTGTTGCCGTGCTCTTTCATCCGGATGTTGGTAAACAAATCCACGACATTCCCTAACCGCCTTTTGTCCAGTTCCGGACGGGCAAAATTTTTAGGCAAAATTCCTTTTAAGCGATTGTTTTCTTTTTCAATCAGGCGCATGGCATTGTCAATCGCAGCGCCAATTTCAGGAGCGTGAGCGGCTCCCGCTATTACACTCCAACGAGCATCTTGTGGAACGAAGAAAATGTTTTCGGATGTATATTCGTCCTTATCTTCTTCAAAACCATCGCCTTCTTCCAATAGATATTGATATCTTGCTTCAAAGCGGTCGGAAATATATTTTAAAAATATCAATCCAAGGACGACTGACTTGTATTCGGAAGCGTCGAGATTGCCTCTTAAAAGGTCTGCGGCTTTCCAAATTTCTTTTTCAAATCCGATTTCTGTACTATTGTTTTTTGCCATGATTTTATAATCTGTTTGACTGTTTTTCTTTATCATTTACTCAAGATTTCTTTTAACCGATTCTCTGCTTTATAATTTTAGTTTGAGTGCAAATATAGGAAATATAGTTGGATAAATATATAACTGATTTTTATCTGGATTGCGTCGCCGCAAAACAGCTTGCAATAACAGGTAGAGAAGGAATCTACGTGACATGCAGAGAGATCGTCACTGCGAAAACGATAGCTTGAAGAAGCTCCTCCAATTATCATTCATGCACAGCACACAAGAAAAAAGGAGGCCTTTCGAACCTCCTTTTTTTCATCCTTTCTATTTATTACCATTAGCCTTCACGAAATACGGCATAATTTTTGCGATTGGACTGAATCCTTTCAAATTCATCTTTTGCGCCAACCACTAACTTGTCGTATTCACGCAGACCTGTGCCGGCAGGAATCAAATGACCGCAAATAACGTTCTCTTTCATACCTTCCAATGTATCTACTTTTCCATTGATAGCCGCTTCATTCAATACCTTGGTCGTTTCCTGGAAAGAAGCTGCCGACATGAAACTGGTCGTTTGCAAAGCTGCTCGAGTAATCCCTTGCAGTACCTGACTGGCTGTTGCCGGAACAGCATCCCGAACTTCTACCAATTTCAAATCTCGACGTTTCAAGGCGCTGTTCTCATCTCTCAGTTTACGGGCGGTAACAATCTGGCCTTGTTTCAAGTTTAGAGAATCACCGCTTTCGACGACTACTTTCTTGCCCCAGACCCGATCATTTTCTTCCATCACGTCCTGCTTGTCAACAACTTGTTGTTCGAGGAAACGCGTATCGCCGGAATTAATAATTTCAACTTTGCGCATCATCTGACGAACAATGACTTCAAAGTGTTTATCATTGATTTTAACCCCTTGCAGACGATATACATCCTGCACTTCATTGACGATGTATTCCTGTACAGCCGTAAGTCCATTAATTGCTAAAATATCGGAAGGCGTAATCGCACCGTCCGACAAAGGCACACCGGAACGGACATAGTCATTTTCCTGTACCAACAACTGTTTGGACAATGGAACCAGATACACTTTCTTGTCTCCTGCTTTAGGAGTTACAATAACTTCCCGATTACCACGCTTGATTTTTCCGAAAGAAACTTCTCCGTCAATTTCCGAAACAACTGCGGGATTCGATGGATTTCGAGCCTCGAACAATTCCGTCACACGCGGAAGACCTCCGGTGATATCACCAGCTTTACCAACTGCACGGGGAATTTTTACAAATACCTCGCCAGCCTTGATCAAATCGCCTGCTTCCTTCACCACGTGAGCGCCGATAGGCAGGTTATAACTTTTGATGAGATCACCTTTTTTATCCAATACTTTGGCGGCGGGAACTTTCGTTTTATCCCTTGATTCTATGATGATTTTTTCCCTCAAACCGGTTTGTTCATCAGATTCAAGTTTGTAAGTCACATTCTCGATCATGTTCTCAAACGCTATTTTACCGGCTGCTTCCGAAACAATCACAGCATTGAACGGGTCCCATTCAATGATTATGTCGCCTTTCTTGACAGACGCACCATCCTTGAAATACAACTTAGCGCCGTAAGGGATGTTATGCGTATGAAATACAATCTTCGTTTTTTCATCCACAATCCGGAACTCAGCCAAACGACTTACGACAACCTGTACTTTCTTTCCAAACTCATCTACCGAATCAACGACGCGCAATTCATCGATTTCCAGTATACCATCGTATTTGGAAGTCACATTGTTTTCCGTCGCGATATTGGCAGCAATACCCCCCACGTGGAAGGTACGCAAAGTCAACTGAGTACCAGGTTCACCAATAGACTGTGCAGCAATAACGCCCACCGCTTCTCCTTTCTGTACCATCCGGTTGGTGGCAAGGTTACGTCCGTAGCACTTTGCACAGACCCCCTTTTTGGATTCACAAGTAAGCACGGAACGTATCTCAACGCGTTCTATCGGAGTTTCCTGAATCGCTCTCGCTTTATCTTCTGTGATTTCATCACCCGAAGCAACGATCAACTTTCCAGTAACCGGATCATAGACATCATGTACGGATACACGGCCCAATATTCTTTCATAAAGGGTAGCGATCACTTCTTCATTATTCCTCAGCTCGGTACAAACCAGACCGCGAAGTGTTCCACAATCTTCTTCATTGATGATCACATCATGCGAAACATCGACCAGACGGCGTGTCAAGTAACCGGCATCGGCAGTCTTCAAAGCAGTATCGGCAAGACCTTTCCGGGCGCCGTGCGTAGAGATGAAGTACTCCAACACCGACAAGCCTTCTTTGAAATTAGAAAGGATCGGATTCTCAATGATTTGACCGCCTTCGGCTCCACTCTTCTGAGGTTTTGCCATCAAGCCGCGCATACCGGACAACTGGCGAATCTGTTCTTTAGATCCACGCGCACCGGATTCAAGCATCATGAACACAGAGTTAAATCCCTGATCATCGCCCGATAACTGTTTCATCAATATATCGGACAGACGGGAATTGACATGCGTCCAAGTATCAATAATCTGATTATAACGCTCATTGTTGGTTATAATACCCATATTGTAACTATTCAGTATCTGCTCTACTTCTTCGTATCCTTCGTTGACCAGTTCCTCTTTTTCTTTCGGTATGATAATATCTTCCAGATTGAAAGACAAACCACCCTTGAAAGCCATATAGTATCCAAGGTCTTTGATGTCATCCAGGAATTGAGCCGTTCTCGCCACTCCACAGGTTTTAATGACCTTTCCGATAATATCCCGCAATGATTTTTTGGAAAGTACCTCATTAACAAAACCTACTTCTTCCGGAACGCAAGCATTGATCATCACGCGCCCTACGGTAGTTTCACGCAAGACTTTTACAACTTCATGCGCTTCATTCAAGTCGTTCACATAGACTTTGATTAAAGCGTGTATATCTACTTTTCCTTCATTGTAAGCGATGGTCGCTTCCTGCGGTCCATAAAAAATCAATCCTTCGCCCTTTGCTCCCGGACGTATTTTGGTAATATAATACAGACCGAGCACCATGTCCTGAGAAGGAACAGTAATAGGTGCGCCATTAGCAGGATTCAAAATATTGTGCGCGGCAAGCATCAGCATTTGCGCCTCCAGGATAGCGTCATTTCCCAACGGGAGATGTACCGCCATCTGGTCGCCATCAAAGTCGGCATTGAACGCCGTACAGGAAAGCGGATGCAATTGAATAGCTTTCCCTTCAATCAGTTTAGGTTGAAAAGCCTGAATACCCAGGCGGTGCAAGGTTGGCGCACGGTTCAACAACACCGGATGACCTCTCATGACATGCTCCAGGATATCCCAAACAACCGGCTCTTTCCGGTCGACAATTTTTTTCGCCGATTTAACGGTTTTCACAATTCCTCTTTCAATCAATTTGCGGATGACGAAAGGTTTATAAAGTTCTGCCGCCATATTTTTCGGCAAACCACATTCGTGCATTTTCAATTCCGGACCAACCACGATAACCGAACGTGCGGAGTAGTCAACCCGTTTTCCCAGCAAGTTTTGACGGAAACGACCCTGTTTCCCTTTCAAACTGTCGGAAAGTGATTTCAGCGGACGATTAGCATCGGTCTTTACTGCACTGGATTTGCGTGAATTATCGAACAACGAATCGACAGATTCCTGAAGCATCCGTTTTTCATTGCGGAGAATAACTTCCGGCGCCTTAATGTCTATCAATCTTTTCAGACGGTTATTGCGGATAATTACCCTTCTATACAAATCATTCAAGTCGGAAGTTGCAAAACGACCGCCATCTAGCGGCACCAACGGGCGCAATTCCGGCGGAATAACCGGCACGACTTTTACAATCATCCATTCCGGACGATTTCTTCCTTTGGCAGCACGAAAAGATTCTACAACCTGCAATCTTTTCAATGCCTCGTTTTTCCGCTGTTGAGAAGAATCTTTACTGGCTTTGTCGCGCAATTCGTAAGAAAGTTCGTCCAAATTCAAACGATGCAGCAATTCATATACAGCTTCCGCTCCCATCTTGGCAATAAATTTATTGGGGTCGGTATCTTCCATTGATTGATTTTCCTTGGGAAGCGCATCCATGATTTCGACATATTCATCTTCGGAAAGCAGATCGTAAACTGCCCGTCCTTCCACAATACCCGGCTGAATAACAACATAACGTTCGTAATAGATAACCGAGTCCAATTTTTTGGAAGGGAGTCCCAACAAATATCCTATCTTATTCGGCAAAGAACGGAAATACCAGATATGCGCTACCGGTACCACCAAATGAATGTGTCCCATTCGCTCGCGACGGACTTTTTTCTCTGTAACTTCAACCCCGCAACGGTCGCACACAATCCCCTTGTAACGGATTCTTTTGTATTTTCCGCAATGACATTCGTAGTCTTTCACTGGGCCAAAAATCCGTTCGCAGAACAAACCGTCCCGCTCCGGCTTATAAGTACGGTAATTGATGGTTTCCGGCTTTAATACTTCTCCCCATGAGTTTTCGAGCACTTCATCCGGAGAAGCTAAGCCGATGGATATTCGGGAAAAGCTGCTCTTTGCTTTATTTTCTTGTCTATAAGCCATACTTTATTTAGTTGTAATTTTTTATACTTAGGAATCTGAAAAACTAAGAACGATGAGTTAAGCATAAAACTCTACGCTTAACTCACAGTTTTTAGGGCTTTAACTATTCTAACTTAATGCTCAATCCAAGCCCCTTCATCTCATACAGCAATACGTTCAGAGATTCGGGGATATTCGGAGCCGGCATCGGATCTCCTTTCACAATCGCTTCGTAAGCTTTGGCGCGTCCAACTACGTCGTCCGACTTGATCGTCAGGATCTCTTGCAGGATGTGAGAAGCGCCGAAAGCTTCAAGCGCCCAAACTTCCATTTCTCCGAAACGCTGTCCTCCGAATTGCGCCTTACCGCCCAACGGTTGTTGTGTAATCAGGGAATAAGGACCTATCGAACGGGCGTGCATCTTATCATCGACCATGTGACCTAATTTCAACATATAGATCATCCCTACCGTAGCAGGCTGGTCAAAACGTTCGCCGGTACCTCCGTCATACAGATATGTTTTACCATAACGGGGAATACCTGCTTTATCTGTCCATTTATTCAGATCGTCGATAGAAGCGCCATCAAAGATAGGAGTAGCAAACGTAACGCCTAATTTCTGTCCTGCCCATCCGAGAACTGTTTCAAAAATTTGTCCCAAGTTCATACGGGAAGGCACTCCCAGCGGATTCAGTACAATGTCTACCGGTGTTCCGTCTGCCAAAAACGGCATATCTTCCTGACGGACAATCCGGGAAACAATCCCCTTATTTCCATGTCGGCCTGCCATTTTATCGCCCACCTGAAGTTTCCGTTTCTTGGCAATGTATACCTTAGCCATTTGAATAATGCCGGTAGGCAGTTCATCTCCTATAGTTACATCAAATTTCTGGCGTCTCAATTCGGCATCCAACTCTTTGTATTTCTTCAGATAATTCTGGATCAAATCTCGAATCATCTTATTGGTATGATCCTCGGAAGTCCATTTGCTGAATTGAACTACAGTGTAATCCAATTTATCCAAATCACTCTTAATAAACTTCATACCTTTGGGTATCAAGTCGCCGCTCATATAATCTCTTACACCTTGCGACGTTTTACCGTCTGTGATTTTCAGCAATTTTTCTACCAGAAGACCTTTCAAGCGGTTCATTTTGTCTTCGAACTCTTCATCCAGTTTAGGCAGGATAGCTTTGTCGGCCAACCGGGATTTCCGCTTTTTAATCGCCTTGGAAAACAGGTTTGTACCAATTACAACGCCATGCAATGAAGGAGTCGCTTTCAAAGAAGCATCTTTCACATCACCGGCTTTATCGCCGAAGATAGCCCGCAACAATTTTTCTTCCGGCGAAGGGTCGGACTCTCCCTTAGGAGTGATTTTACCAATAAGGATATCGCCGGGATGTACCTTTGCTCCTATACGGATGATACCGTTTTCATCCAAATCTTTGGTCGCCTCTTCGCTTACATTCGGGATATCGGAAGTGAGTTCTTCTACTCCCCGTTTGGTTTCGCGAACTTCCAATATATATTCATCAACATGAATGGAAGTGAAAATATCTTCACGTACCACTCGCTCATTGATTACAATGGCATCTTCAAAGTTATAACCTTTCCATGGCATGAAAGCCACTTTCAGGTTTTTACCGATAGCCAGTTCCCCTCTATCCGTAGAATAACCGTCCGTGAGTATCTGGCCTTTCACTACCCTGTCGCCTTTACGGCAGATAGGGCAAAGGTCAACCGTCGTACTCTGGTTCGTTTTCTTGAATTTAGGAATAATATATGACTTAATCGCATCATCGAAACTGACAAATGCATCTTCTTCCGTGCGATCGTATTCTACATCAATACGGGTAGCATCTACATAAACCACCGTACCGTCGCCCTCGGCCGCAATTTGCGTTCTGGAGTCCTGTATCAACTGACCTTCCAAGCCGGTACCGACAATAGGAGCCTCGGAACGCAGAAGCGGAACAGCCTGACGCATCATGTTAGATCCCATCAATGCACGATTTGCGTCATCATGTTCCAGGAAAGGAATCAGGGAGGCGGCAATAGAGGCAATTTGCGTGGGAGATACGTCCATCAACTGAACTTCTTCGGGAGGAACTACAGGATAGTCGGCAATTTGACGGGATTTCACTTTAGAACGAATAAACGTACCATCTTCATTCAGAGGAGCATTACCCTGTCCGATGATTTTGTCTTCTTCTTCTTCTGCCGTCAGGTAAACGATCCCTTCGGGTGTAAGATCCACTTTGGAATCTGCTACCTTACGATAAGGAGTTTCAATAAATCCAAGATCATTGATCTTCGCATACACACACAAAGACGAAATCAAACCGATATTCGGGCCTTCGGGCGTTTCAATCGGACACAGACGGCCATAATGGGTATAATGCACGTCACGCACTTCAAATCCGGCACGTTCGCGAGACAATCCACCCGGTCCCAAAGCAGACAACCGGCGTTTATGCGTGATTTCCGCCAACGGGTTCGTCTGATCCATAAACTGCGATAGGGCATTGGTACCAAAGAACGAGTTTACAACGGAAGATATGGTTTTAGCGTTGATCAGGTCGATCGGCGTAAATACCTCATTGTCACGAACGTTCATTCTTTCTCGAATGGTACGCGCCATACGCGCCAGACCTACGCCGAACTGGTTATATAACTGTTCGCCGACAGTCCGCACACGACGGTTGCTCAAGTGATCGATGTCATCCACATTGGCTTTGGAGTTGATCAGTTCTATCAGATATTTGATGATTTCAATAATATCTTCTTATGTCAATACCTTAACATCTATACTGGTAGTCAGGTTTAACTTCTTGTTAATCCTGTAACGCCCCACTTCACCGAGATCATATCTTTTTTCGGAGAAAAACAGGCTCTGGATCACTTCGCGAGCGCTGGCGTCGTCGGCTGGATCCGCATTTCTCAACTGGCGGTAAATATACACTACTGCATCACGTTCCGAGTTACTTGGGTCTTTTTGCAGTGTGTTATAAATAATGGCATAATCGGACAAACCCTGGTCTTCTTTATGCAACAAAATATTTTGTACGCCCGCGTCCAGAATTTCGGCAATGTGATCTTTGTCCAGCACCGTTTCCCGGTCAATCACCACTTCATTACGCTCGATGGAAACGACTTCGCCGGTATCTTCGTCTACGAAATCTTCCACCCAGGTTTTTAAGACACGAGCCGCCAATTTACGGCCAATGACTTTACTTAGATTCGACTTATTGACCTTGATTTCTTCTGCCAGGCTAAATATTTCAAGGATGTCTTTATCACTTTCGAAGCCGATAGCTCGCAGCAATGTTGTTACCGGCAATTTCTTCTTGCGATCGATATAAGCGTACATTACATTATTTATATCGGTAGCAAATTCAATCCAGGAACCTCTGAAAGGAATGATACGTGCTGAATACAGTTTTGTTCCGTTTGTGTGAAGGCTCTGTCCGAAAAACACACCTGGCGAACGGTGTAATTGGGATACTACAACACGCTCGGCGCCATTAATGACAAACGTTCCTTTTCCCGTCATGTAAGGAATCGGACCCAAATATACATCCTGAACTACCGTATCAAAATCCTCGTGATCGGGATCTGTACAATACAGTTTCAGTTTGGCTTTCAAAGGAACACTATACGTCAGTCCTCTTTCTATGCACTCTTGGATGGAGTAGCGGGGAGGATCGATATAGTAATCCAAAAACTCCAGTACAAAGTTATTTCGTGTGTCGGCAATAGGGAAATTTTCCGCAAAAACTTTATACAGCCCCTCATTTTTCCTTTTTTCAGGAAGCGTATCTAATTGGAGAAAGTCTTGAAATGACTTCAATTGGACTTCGAGAAAATCCGGATAAGCTAATGGATTTTTAATCGAAGCAAAATTTATTCGTTGATTCGTTGTTGTTGAAGACATCTATTGTGAGTTTTGAACTTGTTATTTTAATGGATTTATTTTGCGATTATTCGTCTTAGATGACAATAGACGCAAAAAGGTTAAGAACCTTCCGACAAGAAGATTCCTAACCAAATGCCCTGCATAAGCAGGAAATTTTATTTAAGTTCAACTTCAGCTCCAGCTTCTTCCAATTGTTTTTTCAACGCATCGGCTTCATCTTTAGCAATTCCTTCTTTCAGGTTGCTTGGAGCACTGTCAACTAAATCTTTAGCTTCTTTCAAGCCAAGACCTACTAATTCTTTAACTAATTTAACGATAGCTAACTTGTTAGCACCTGCGGCTTTCAATACTACGTCGAAAGATGTTTTTTCTTCTTCAGCAGCAGCAACAGCGCCTCCGGCTGCAGGAGCAGCAACAGCGACCGCTGCAGCAGCAGGTTCAATTCCATATTCGTTCTTCAAAATCTCAGCAAGTTCGTTTACTTCCTTTACAGTCAAGTTAACTAATTGTTCAGCAAAAGCTTTTAAATCTGCCATTTTTATTATGATTTAAATGATTATTATTTTACTTCTTTTATAACGGATAGCGAAGATTTTTCTCTTCATTTCTCCTCTTTGTTTTTAATAAATTATCGTTCCGAGAGCGTTTTCAATACACCAGTAAGGGTTTGACCGCCGGACTGAAGAGCCGAAATAACTCGTTTAGCAGGCGATTGCAACAATCCAATCACTTCGCCGATAAGTTCGTTCTTACTCTTAATAGAGACAAGTGCATCCAAGTTTTCTGCTCCAACATAAACGCTTTCCTGAACATAAGCAGCTTTCAGTTTGGGAATGTCTGTTCCTTTAGAAAACTCTTTGATCAGTTTAGCGGGTGTATTGGCCGAAAGACACAGCATCAAAGCGGTATTACCTTTCAATGCTCCGTATAATTCGGAGAAATCTCCTTCTACACTTTCGAGGGCTAATTTCAACAAGGTGTTTTTAACAACCACCAATTTCACTTCCTGTTTGGAACACTCTCTTCTCAACTCACTGGTTTTTGCAGCATTCAATGTAGCAATATCCGTAAGATAGAAATTTCCGTATTCTTTAACAGTCGTAGCAATCTGCTCTACAATTGCGCTTTTATCTTCCTTTCTCATCGTGTTCAATTGTTTTAATTTTCATCAACTGATTTGGGCTCAATTTTGATACCCGGACTCATAGTACTTGAAAGAAAAACGCTCTTGACATACGTACCTTTAGCAGCAGTCGGTTTCAATTTAATCAGTGCGCCAACAAATTCTTTTGCATTATCTACAATTTGATCTGCCGAGAACGACACTTTACCGATGGATGTGTGAACGATTCCGGTTTTGTCTACTTTAAAGTCGATTTTACCTTGTTTCACTTCTTTCACAGCGCTTGCTACATCATTGGTAACGGTTCCGCTTTTCGGGTTAGGCATCAAGCCACGAGGACCTAATATACGACCTAAAGCTCCAATCTTACCCATGATAGCCGGCATTGTGATAATCACATCAATATCCGTCCAGCCACCTTTAATTTTTTCGATGTATTCATCGAGTCCGACATAATCGGCTCCCGCTTCTTTTGCGGCAGCTTCCTGATCTGGAGTACATAATACGAGAACCCGTGTTTGTTTTCCTGTTCCATGAGGTAAAGAGACAACGCCTCTCACCATTTGGTTAGCTTTACGGGGATCTACACCCAGTCGAACATCAATGTCGACCGATGCGTCAAATTTGGTAGTAGTTATTTCTTTTACCAAAACCGACGCTTCCTTTAATGTATACACTTTCCCTGCTTCAATCTTGCCTAAAGCTAACTTCTGATTTTTTGTAAGTTTACTCATATTCTTAATTGAAGTTTATTAGTTATTAATCGGGAAAGTCCCCTTTACTGCAATCCCCATACTGCGTGCTGTTCCTGCAACCATTTTCATGGCCGATTCCAGCGTGAAACAGTTCAAGTCAACCATTTTGTCTTCTGCCACCGTCTTCACCTGATCCCAAGTTATCTCTGCAACTTTTTTACGGTTAGGCTCAGCCGATCCGCTTTTTTGCTTGGTAATTTCCAATAACTGAATCGCTACGGGCGGGGTTTTAACAACAAAATCGAAAGACTTGTCGGCATAATAAGTAATCACCACAGGTAATATCTTACCAGCCTTGTCTTGGGTTCTGGCATTAAATTGCTTGCAAAACTCCATGATGTTAATCCCTTTAGAGCCTAATGCAGGCCCTACGGGTGGAGAAGGGTTTGCGGCTCCTCCTTTTATTTGCAATTTGATTTGTCCAGCAACTTCTTTAGCCATTTTTAAAAAATTTAGATTATAACTTTACAACGTAAAAGCTTCTTCCGTATGCGTAACCAAACGGATTATTCTTTTTCAACTTGAGTATACCCCAATTCCAGAGGGGTTTTACGACCAAATATCTTCACCATGACTTTCAACTTTTTCTTCTCGGAATTAACTTCTTCGATAACTCCAAGGAATCCATTAAAAGCCCCATGTGTCACTTTAACGGTTTCACCTATATAAAAATCTACTTCCAATTCTTCGGCTTGTTCCTGTAATTCATCTACCGTACCAAGGATACGGTTGACTTCTGCAGAACGAAGCGGAGTAGGACGATCTCCTTCTCCCAAAAAACCAATCACATCGGGAATATTTTTTAAGCGGTGTACAATCTCTCCTACAAGAAACGCCTCAACAATAACATAACCCGGAAGGTAAGCCCTTTCTTTTAAGACTTTCTTCCCGTTACGGACTGCATAAATTTTTTCCGTAGGAATGAGCACTTGAGAAACATAGGCTTTGAACTTCGGATCTTTCATTTCAGCATCGAGATACTCTTTTACTTTATTTTCTTTCCCGCTTATCGCACGGAGAACATAAAATTTCATTCCAACTTCAGACATCTCTTTTTAAGCTAAAAATTAAAATACCTTTGTATACAAAAACCTCATAACATTCTCAAAACCAAGATCTACAACAAAGATCAACAGCGAGAGTATCACGGAAGCTACTAAAACAACTACTGCACTGCTGGACAACTCTTTCCTGGTTGGCCAAGATACCTTATAAACAAGTTCGTTATAAGATTCTTTGATATATTTGATTATCTTCTTCATCTAAACTATAGATTTATGCACGGATCGAGAGACTCGAACTCCCGACCCTCGGTTTTGGAGACCGATGCTCTACCAACTGAGCTAGATCCGTTTCTATTGAATAATTGCGAGCTAAGAGTCAAGAACTAAGAACTAAGAGTTATGAACTGCTTTTACAGAATTTTTTACTCTTAATTCTAAGTTCTTAATCCTCCTTGCAATTTTCTTATTCAATGATTTCCGTAATCTGACCGGCTCCTACTGTGCGACCACCTTCGCGGATAGCAAAACGAAGACCTTCGCTACATGCTACCGGATAAATCAGTTCCACAGTAATCGTTACATTATCGCCGGGCATTACCATTTCAGTTCCTTCGGGAAGTGTGATTTCTCCTGTCACATCCAATGTACGGATATAGAACTGAGGACGGTATTTATTGTGGAACGGTGTATGACGTCCACCTTCTTCTTTCTTCAGGATATACACCTCTGCTTTAACTTTGGTGTAAGGTTTCACTTTTCCGGGGTGGGTAATAACCATACCGCGTTTGATTTCGGCTTTATCAATACCGCGGAGCAACAGACCTACGTTGTCACCGGCTTGACCTTCGTCAAGAATCTTACGGAACATTTCAACGCCTGTAACAACCGATTTTAGACTACCTGCACCCAAACCGATGATTTGGACTTCTTCGCCTGTTTTGATAATACCTGTTTCAATACGACCGGTGGCAACTGTACCGCGACCAGTAATAGAGAATACATCTTCTACGGGCATCAAAAACGGTTTGTCAACATCACGCGGAGGCAGCGGAATCCATGTATCTACAGCATCCATCAACTCCATGATTTTTTCTTCCCATACCGGGTCGCCATTCAGTCCGCCCAATGCAGAACCTTGGATGACGGGAGTGTTGTCGCCGTCAAAGTCATAGAAAGAAAGTAATTCTCTCATTTCCATTTCAACCAGTTCCAGCATTTCAGGGTCATCAACCATATCGCATTTATTCATGAAAACAACCAGTTTCGGTACGTTCACCTGGCGAGCCAACAGGATATGTTCGCGAGTCTGAGGCATCGGACCATCGGTAGCAGCTACCACGATGATTGCGCCGTCCATTTGAGCAGCACCGGTTACCATGTTTTTCACATAGTCGGCGTGTCCGGGACAGTCTACGTGCGCATAGTGACGCTTTTCTGTTTCATATTCAACGTGTGCGGTATTGATTGTAATACCTCTTTCTTTTTCTTCGGGAGCATTGTCAATCTGATCAAATGATTTTACTTCCGAAAGACCTTTCTTTGCCAATACCGTAGTGATAGCGGCAGTCAAAGTAGTTTTACCGTGGTCAACGTGACCGATTGTACCGATGTTAACGTGTGGTTTCGATCGGTTAAAATGTTCTTTTGCCATAATTTAATGAATCTTTATTTTGATGAATGATTGCCTTATATTTTTTGCCTTAATATTATCAATTTCTCTGTTTATCAATCTCTTTGAGCCGATGACGGGAATTGAACCCGTGACCTCTTCCTTACCAAGGAAGTGCTCTACCCCTGAGCTACAGTGGCTACTGGAGCGGAAGACGGGACTCAAACCCGCGACCCTCAGCTTGGAAGGCTAATGCTCTATCGACTGAGCTACTTCCGCTTGTTGTTAAAAAACTAAAGAACTGCAAGTTAAATCTATATAGTTCACGTAAAATACGCGCTCAATTTTTAATTTTTCGTCCTTTCCTTCTAACTTTTGTGGGCAGAGATGGATTCGAACCACCGAAGACGTAAGTCAGCTGAGTTACAGTCAGCCCCATTTGGCCACTCTGGTATCTGCCCTTTTTTCACGTGCTCTGACCTGCTGAGATCAAGAAGCATACGCAAAAAAACTTTCCCCAATTTCATTTGGGGCTAAAACGGCTGCAAATTTAGACATTTTTTTTCTAACTGCAAAATATTCCGGCTATTTTTTTACAGAATTATGAATGAAACTCATAAATATTTACCATAAACAGATACGACAAAAAAAACATCTTTTGCTTCATACAAAGCAAGGATTTCATTTTATGGTTTATTTTCAGTAAATTACGGCCTTTCAATTATTTTGCCCGTTGTTTTTCCTTAAACTTCAGCAGTTGTTTTTCCAATGCATTTACTGCTTCAACAATAGATTCTTCAAAAGTATCGGTCGTCTTGCCGGCAAAGAAATCCTGATTAGGTACTTCCAACTTGATAGAAACTTCTTTGTTCAGAGCCGATTCCGGCTTGACAACTTTCAAAACTACTTCGGCCGTTAAAATACCGTCAAGATACTTTTCCAACTTACTTACCTTTTTTTGAACAAATGCTTCCAACTGTTGGCTTGCATCAAAGTGAATGGCTTGAATTCTTATTTCCATAACAAACTTATGTTTCGGCTCTCGGATGAGCCTGATGATATACTTTTTTTAGCTCCTCAAACGTAACATGTGTATAAACTTCAGTGGAAGACAGACTGGCGTGGCCTAATAATTCTTTAACGGCACTTAGATCTGCTCCATTGTTCAACATGCTTGTAGCAAATGAATGTCTCAACACATGGGGACTTTTTTTGGATAATCCCGTCAGTTGAGAAAGTTGCTTTTTTACTATTCTATAAACCAGCGAATTAGATAAAGATCGCCCATCTTTTCGGATAAAAAGTGCATCCTGAACAGGCTTTTCGACTTCTTCATCGCGCACATTAATATATAAGGACAATTTTTCCTCCAATTTGCCGGAAAAGGGTATAATTCTTTGCTTATTTCGTTTTCCTGTGACTTTTAACTGACGGGCGCTGAAATCAACATCCCGATTCTTCAAGTTCACTAACTCCGCACACCGGATTCCTGTCATATAAAGAACTTCCAGTATTGCATGATCCCTTACATCTTCAAAGTCGGAATCCAGTTCCTCTTGATCCAACAAGCGATCCATCTCCACTTCTTTAACAAAATTGGGGAGAGTTTTGTTTACTTTAGGGCCTGTAAGTTTTTTGAGGGGATTATCTTTTAACAAGTCTTTCTTCTGCAGGTACCGATAGAACGATTTCAAAGAACTGAGCTTTCTATTAACCGACAATGGAGAATATCCGGTTTCCATCAAATACACAATCCAATTCCGCACCTGAGCGGAATCAATCTTCGCCAATTCCAAGCAACTCTCCTGTTGCAGGATAAAGACCTCAAACTGATTCAAGTCTCTTTGATACGCAGACACCGTGTGAGCAGAATAGTTCCGCTCATAACGAAGATACTGTAAAAATGACTCCATCAACATGAACCATTTATTTTCAATTCATGCAGCGAATGTAAGAAAAAATTTTCAGGAAACAAGCAGCAAAAGAATTATTCTTCTGCTAACTGCATTTTCTGCACATAAACAGCATGAATTCTTTCTTTTCTCTTTTCAATGGAAGGTTTTGTAAATGCTTGTCTTCTTCTAAGCTCTTTAACCACTCCGGTTTTTTCGAATTTTCTTTTGAACTTTTTCAAGGCTCTTTCGATGTTCTCGCCTTCTTTCAATGGAACTACGATCATAATTTGTTTGTCTGCTTTTTTATTATTTAGTTTATAATCAACTTGAAATTAGGCGGCAAAGTTAAGGCTTTTTTTCGGATGATACAATTTTTTCATTAAAAAATTACGCTGAAAAACAAGAAATCAGAGATATTGAGTGAATCTCAAATTGTTGCATCCTTTCCGGAACGGATTCCATCTTGATATAGCTCGAACGTTTTAACATTGGGTGTATGTACGACGGCAAAGTAGAACGGCGAAGCTTCGAAATATTTTTACCCAAATTCATACAATACCACTAATGGATTATCTTTTTTTTTCAACTATATTTACTTCAAATAATACTTTGCTATCACAGGGTTATCATCTTCTTTCAATTTTAACAAAGCCTCATTTGCTTCCTCTGAAAGCAAATGATAATCTATATATTCAGCCAATTGAAACGGATGTATAATTGCAAACAATATATTCTCCTCAATAGTGAGGAATTCCGGAATTTTATACGCATCCTTTGTTAATTCTTTCAATAAATATTTCTGTTTTGTTTTTCTATCGATGAAAAAGGTATATAACTCAACTTCTTTAAGGTCAAGAATTCTACAGACAAGATAATTTTCATTAAACAAGTTTATCACAGGGATAGGATGCTTTTTCAAAGCAACCAAATAATCACGGATTTCTTCCGCTTCTTTAAACTTCTTTAGACTTTTCTTGTGTATTTTTTTATTTCCAAAATCTAAATTGAATGTTGGTTGTATAGCATATTGTTCAATATCAATAAAATATCCTGTATAAGTTGTTAAAGCAGGATTAAAATAATACATGGAATCTGTGTATCTAACAGGATTAACCGTTTGAGTAATACCCCCGTAAATATCATCAAAAACAATTTTTTTCTTTATTTTATCTTCTTTCCAATTATAAAAATAAATCGTATTATATTCTTCAAAGATGGTTGGAGGAACACATATATACTCAGCCTCATTAATTGGAAAAATGAAATGAATCATGCCATACCTACCATTTCCCGGATGATCTATATGCAATTTTATATTCCCTGTGTATGTGAAAGTCGTATCATATGTAAATATTTGATTAAAAGGTGTTAAAATATCTATTTCCTCCGAATAAGGATTATACATTGTGTACAAAGCAATAGTATATTCACCGGGGCCAGTGCCTATCATTTTGGAAGAATTTGAGATGAATACTCCCTTCTCATCAAAAACAAAAATTCGTTGATGAACATCTCTCAGTATGAAATAGCGATCTTTCACATAAATAAATTGGTCTATTCTACCTATCAATGACTCAGAATCCTTTGTTTCTAAAGGGATTAATTCTATTTTTTCAAAAATGTCATTTAGATTATTGAGTGATATATTTGAAATGTCAACAGGTATTTTCTCTGCGTTTGTTTCATTCATATCTTTTACTTCATATTGGCAAGAATGAATAGATAGAGTAAGTAGAATAACTGAAAGTATTATTATCTTGTTCATAAGTTATGTTATGTTTCCTCAAAATACATGGATTGCTTCGCTTCGCTCGCAATGACGTCAAAATAGAATTAACTTTACATTAATATGATTTAAATCTTCCGCAAAGATACAAAAGAAAAAGCAGTACGGCAAGAACTATCGGCAATAGCTCAGGGCAATGCGTTCCTGCTACATGTTTTGCCTAGCCTCCGTCCCCTTTCCAATCTGGAGAAAACTAAAAGTCGGCTGATGCCTGTTTACCGCGCTTCGCGCAACTTTCAGTTTTCAGTTTTTAGTTTTTAGTTCTCCGTATCTGTGTGGAATTGAAAAATTTCATATATCTTTGTGACTGTAAAATTTAAAATACAACTGCTATGGGACGATATTTAGACCCCAAATACGATTTGCCGTTCAAGCTTATCTTCGGCCAACACAAGAATCTGTGCATCAGTCTTATCAACAGCATGCTCCCTTTCGAGGAAGACCGGAAAGTGGTAAGCATTGAATACCAGACCGGTGAGATGCTTCCCCGAATCATTCCCATGAAACACTCCGTGGTGGATGTCCGGTGCACGGACAACTACAACCGGCAGTTTATCGTCGAGATGCAAATGTACTGGACGGA
>JAISFI010000233.1 GCA_031263685.1 Dysgonamonadaceae bacterium
AAAACCGTAGAATTTATTCAGGTAGAAGGCGAAAACCATGCAATCATGGACTACGATAAACGACTGAAATGGAATAAATCTATTTTCGCATGGTTTGCGAAGTGGCTGAAAGGTGAGCCTGAATGGTGGGAGTCGCTTACCTGACCAAGTAGCACAACGTCATTGCGAGGGCGCTAGTCCGAAGCAATCCAGGATATTAACCTGAGTTCGGTATCAGGATAGCCCGTCAGGGCTTACATATCAATAAAAAGAAAGCCGTTTTAAAACATTTCCAAATGTCCGTCAGGACATTCATTAATGAAACCTCTACGAGGTTTTCGTTGTGATTTGAACCATTTTTCTATTGATATATAAGCCCGAACGGGCTATCCTTATACCGAACTCAGGTTATTAGCGACATGGATTGCTTCCTGCTTCGTTCCTTGCAGTCGCAATGACGATACGCAAAACTATGCCGTGTGCAGTATGGCCAAATCGTAAGTCTTTCGCTTCAGGAAATTTCCGAAAGTTACAGTATCTTTATACAGGGCCTGTTCGTCCGGTGTAATGGCTTGACCAAAAAACAGGTGAATCGTTTTCCCTCGTTTGTTTGTCAATTCATGGCATAGCCTTACCATCCGGAGGCGCCAGTCTATCAAATCCAGGAGATTGAATATCCATGAATTATGTCCGGAAACATACACTGGGATAATGGGCACTTGAGCTTTTTGAATCAGTTTCAATACGGAAGGCTGCCAGTCACGGTCTTCAATCTTCGTAATTTTATTCTTGGAGATAGCCCCTGCCGGAAAAAAACCCAGTGCATGGCCGTCTTTGAGGTGCTGAATACAGGCTTTGACGCCACTCATACTGGAACGGTCGACCGTTCCTGCCTGATACGGATTCACCCCCACAAAATGATCGGCCATCGTGTCTATCTGCCCCAGTATCCAGTTAACCATCACCTTGAAATCCGGCCTTTCTTCGATTAAGGCGCCAATCAACATGATGCCGTCTATATGCCCGTAAGGATGATTGGATACCGTGATAAAAGGTTTTCCCGCCATGGGACGGATAACTTCCAGGTTGTGTACTTTCCGGGTAATGCCCAGGAAGTCAATCATTCTATTTTCCACATCCGCCCCAACCATATACTTGGACGAATTGTAGGCTGCATTTGCCTTGTATAGACCGAAAAGGCGGATCATCAGATCCGCCAATGTATCGCCATACGATCGTTGAAAAATCGGATGCAGTTTTTTTATATCCTCTTTACTGATCAGTTGTTCCTTCACTGCTCAGTCCAAAAAGTCAATCGTTTCTTCTCCGATAATCGCACGGAGCGTGTTTTTCAATTTGACATACTGGATGAACAAATCATGTTCGGCAATATGTTCAAAATCGTGCATCGGACTTTTGAAATAGAATGACAGCCACGTTTGGATACCGCTCATACCCGCCCGTTGCGCCAAATCGGTGAACAGCACCAAATCCAGGCACAAAGGAGCTGCCAGAATCGAATCACGGCAAAGGAAATCGACTTTCAACTGCATCGGATAACCCAGCCAGCCGAAAATGTCTATATTATCCCATCCCTCCTTATTGTCTTTGCGCGGAGGATAATAGTTGATACGGACTTTGTGGTAAACATCTCCATAAAGTTCCGGATACAAATCCGGTTGGAGGATATTGTGGATAACAGACAGCTTCGATTCTTCCTTTGTTTTGAAAGATCCGGGATCGTCCAATACTTCCCCGTCGCGGTTCCCTAAAATATTGGTGGAAAACCACCCGCTCAAACCCAACATACGTGTCTTGATCATGGGAGAAAGCACCGTTTTCAACATCGTTTGTCCTGTCTTGAAATCCTTTCCAAGAATAGGTACCTGCTGTTGAGCCGAGAAATCCCATATTGCCGGCATATCGACCGTTAAATTGGGCGCTCCGTTGATATAGGGTACCTTTTCGGCCAGACATGCGTATGCATAGATCATGGAAGGCGCTATTTCTGCACTGTTTTCCTGCATGGCCTTTTCCAAAGCGGGCAATGTTTTATGCACCTCGCCCAGGGGAGTAAAGACTTCCGTGCTACCGCACCAAATGCAAATCAAGCGTTCGCAATGATTCTTTTCCTTGAATTGACGAATATCTTCGCGCACCTGCCGAACCAAATCCCATTTAGTTGGAGCAGATTTTACCCACGTTCCATGTAAACGTTTCACAAAATTCTGGTCAAAGACTGCTTTCATCGGTTTGATGGCCGACAGTTCGTCTTTTACCTTGTCCAGATCTTCTACCGTCAATACCTCTGCGTGTCGAGCAGCGGCATAAACATCATCTTCAAAGATGTCCCAACCACCGAATACAATATCTTTAAGATCGGCCAAAGGCACTACGTCCTTGATTTTCGGGAAACGATTTTCTTCTCTTTTTCCCAGTCGAATTGTTGCCAACTGAGTAATAGAGCCTACCGGTATTCCCAGACCCTTACGCACAATCAATGTACCGGCAACGAAAGTGGAGGCAACGGCGCCTCCAACGCCAACAACAAGAACGCCAAGTTTTCCTTTAGCTTCTTTTACTTGTTTCTTTTCCATAACATCATTCTTTATAAAATTTTTTAAAGATCAAACAGTACCTTCAGTTCCACAAAGTTGCTTATTATTACATCTGCCGAAGCTGTACCGGTTTCTTCTTTATCGTCCCATCCGATACCTTTTAACCAGATGGTGTGACAGCCGATTTTTTTAGCAGGAACTATGTCTTTTGAATAAGCATCTCCTATAACTGCAACCTCTCCCGAAGATAAGCCCAAGGTTTCGACCCCCAAAGCAAATATAGCAGGATTCGGTTTTCTTATTCCTACGATAGCCGATTCTATAATTTCATCAAAGTATTGAATCAATTCAAAATCACGTAAAATCTCACGTATATTCCCATAGAAATTAGAAACTAATACTAAAGGATAACGTGTAGATAAGGCTGCTATAACAGGTTTTGCCTCTTCAGAAATCGAACGGGCAAAGTTATAACATTGATTTGATATAGCAATGAAATTTTGGGAAGATTTATCGTTATCCGGCAAAAAGCCTTTATCAATAAGATATTTTAATTGCATTTGCATTTTTTTTCTCAACAGAATTAAGAAATTATCATGCGGCTCAATCACGGGATATTGGGCAAGGTATCGTTCTGCGTACACGTATGCTTCCCGGAACTGTTCTTTTGTGACCGGTACGGAATGTGCGGTATAAGCATCCCAACATACTTCAGCCCAATGTTTTCCGTTGCTGTCAATCGTTCCGCCATAATCGAACAATATGCCTTTGATGTTGGGCAGGGCGGGAAAAAGAGGGGCGCTATCCGGCTGGGGTTCTGTTAGAGTTACTGTCAGAATTTCTGTCAGATGTCTGCAAATCTTTTCATGTTTTACTACCATATAGGCCAGCATGATGTTCAAAGCCGTCAGTTCAAAGACAAAATACAGCCAGGGTTCTTTGATCCACAGGCAGATAAACAAGGCAATGACCCTGGTATTGAAAGACAGCATATTGGTATATTTCATCAGGGGAAGACTCTGTGCCCGGAAGGTTGTTCTGAAACTTTCCGGCACACGCTCGCCATAAATGACGTTGATTTTACGCAACATCGCTTGCAGATGTGGCGTCCAGTTTTCCTGCGATTTTGTATAATTACAGTAACAGACATCAAATAACTTAAATAAAGGCCGCTTTTTCCAGGACTGCTGTTTGTATTTTTTCTTTAAATCTGCCGCGTTATCCAATTCACTTCCCGCCTTGCCCTTCAAAAATAAAAGGTGTACATTTCTGTAATAATCGGCCATTCCGGCTTGGCGTGCATGAAAAAAGCCGGTTATCAAACCCAGCGCCCAGATTTTCCAACCCCATTCCGGTTGCAAGCGAAAGATAATGGCAAAATAAATGGCAAGAAACCAGAGATCGCCGCAGAGTCCGTCCAGGATACGGCCTATGGACGATTTTTGTCCGGTCATCCGTGCCAGTTGGCCGTCGGCGCTATCGTAAGTATTTGCCCATATCAGCAACAACATACCCCACGCTGTAATCCACAGGTTGTCAAAATAAAAACAAATACCAGCCGCTATGCCGATGAAAATGGCAGCAATGGTTATCTGGTTGGGAGTAATGCCTATCCGATGAAAAAACAAGGCCCAGCGATAACCCAGCGGACGATAAAAATAAATGTCAATAAACTCTTCCGTATCTGACGATTTGATAGTCGACTCCCATGCGAATTTTTTCTCTTTCATACCCTGTAATCTATATAATGAGGAGCGATAGAATTACATTCGGCCTTGTGCTGTATCATCTGGTTGTAGATAAGTTCTGCGATATACGGAGCTGCTTGCCGGCGGCAGGGTGCAAAGCTTGGCCAGTCGTTGAAATCAATAATTTGAACCATTCCTTCCGGAGAAACAACGGCATCCCCTCCGTAAATGTGTACCTGCAAGACTTCGGCCGCTTTTCGGCAAATTTCTTGCAAATAATCCACTTCAAAAGCAAATCCCCGCGTTTTTCCGTTGATGACTTCCAAGCCGAATTTACTGTGATGCTGGTTGTCCGGGTAAAACCAGTAAAAAAATCCGGAATCGGCAACTCCATAGAATTTGATCAAATCGCCTTCCAGATGCTTGTTTACTACCGCCGAAGGGATATTCCGCAAAGCATATTCTTTCAAAATACCCGCTGCTTCGTCCAAACTTCTGACAAATGTTACGTCTTCCCGATGAATGGCGTGGAAATCGCCTCTTTTAATCCATAGATTACCGGATCCCAAGGTTTCCAGTTCATCTATATTCGCATCTGTGGTACTTAAAATTACGCTGTCCGGATGTGGAATATGATGGGAAAGCAATAACTGCGTCATCCGTTTCCGCGTGCAATTTTCTATGCCGTAAGCGGAATTGACAACACAAACGCCCTGATCTTCCAAGGTTTGTAACTTCCGGATACTATGTTGATCTCTCACCATATTAAAAACAGCGTCTGCATCTATATCCGCCTCCCAACACTCTTCTTCCGAATAGACTGTAATCTCGCAAGATTTCGCCTGTAGATATGCGGCGGTAAGATCGAAAATAGCAGCATCATTCCCGATATGATTTGGAGAGTATTGGCTTCCACGGCGTATTCCAGTTAATCTGTATTTCATAAGAAACTAAAAAACATTTGTTTGATTCAAAAACACAATCGCTTTTTGAATGTCTTCCGCATGATCTATGTCGATAATTTTTTTGAAAGGACAAGCTTTCAAACGGAGTCCGTCAACAATCAGTTGCCGCTGATAATTACGCATCCTCGATATGCCCTGTTCCATACAGGCGCGCAGGGTTGTGATGGCAGGAGGCGTTAAACAGTAAATGCCGCCGGAAACATATTGAAGGCTTCCGTCGTTATCATCCCGAAAACCGGTGATGAGCCGGGACGCATCTACGGCTACATACAAGGGTTTTTCATCATCAATATAATCCGTCACGGCCATCATTCCATCATATTCTCGATCGGCGGCAAAGGCACGGATAAAACGGGTAAATTCATCTTCCCTGAAGATTGTATCGACCGTCGTCAAACAAAACTTATCCTCTTGTAAAAAAGGACTTAATGCAAAGAAACTGTGCATTGAACTTGGTGTAGAGCGGATCACGATATTTACCGGTATCCCCGGCTGTATCTTTTTGACATGCGCCTGCACCTCTTTCATTTCGTTATTGACGATGATGCTGATTGTTTTCGCATCATTCTTTAGAAAAATCTCTATTAACCGGTCTATCAGCGGAATACCGTTCAAGCGGACTAAAGGTTTCGGAGTGTCAACACCCTCCTCCACCAACCGGGAACCTTCCCCGGCAGCTATGATTGCATAATTCATTTTTTAATCATTAAACCTTATCTTCGGAAAAAACATATTAATTTTTTGTTTTTTCTCCATTCCGAAGTCAAAGATTGAGCCTGCAAATGTCCGAAAAAACTTTATACCAAGCAATAGTTTTCTAAATAAAGTAGATGAAAAAAAACTTAACTCTTTTATTTAAAGTCTTTCAATCTTAACTGTAATTCCTGACGGGCAAAGAAGATCCGGCTTTTTACCGTTCCCAAAGGCATTGACAGGTTACCGGCTATTTCATTGTATTTATAGCCAGACAGAAACATGGAAAATGGTACCTTCAATTCAGTGTTCAGGCTGTAAATGGCATCTTTGATTTCTTTAATCGTATACGTTCTATCCGGGGTGTCGAATCCTGAATCTTGCGATAAGTTCAAATGATACAGATCTTCTGTTTGGTCGATAACTGTCTGACTGCGAACTATCTTTCTGTAATTATTGATAAAGATATTACGCATAATCGTCAGTACCCAACCTTTGAAATTCACATTGTCGATGTATTTGTCCTGGTTATCCAGCGCTTTCAGGGTAGTATCTTGCAATAAGTCCTGCGCATCATCCTTATTTGCCGTTAACATCATGGCGAAATTAAACATGTTGTCTTGCATGCCTAAGATTTTTTTTTGAAATAGAAGAGTATTCATAATAGGTTTTTTAAATGTTAAACTTAGATTCCTTTATTCAAATAATAATACAAGCTCGGTAAGCTTTCTACGGATTCAATGATCCTACGATTCATTCAAAAAGCAAAGATACAGATTCTTTCTCTAAAAAACACTAATAATAGTTATTATTGTCCTTCGAAAAACATAAAATATATTAATTTGGCGACACAATGACGAAATAAGAATTAAAAGCAAAAAGAATATGTGTGCGTTATACAACTCTTAGTTCTTACACTGTGATACAATCACCTTAGCCCAGTCAACCTGTCCCTCTATGGGCGGATTTTTTTTTGCAATTGCTACTGTCGTTTTTTCTATTGCAGAAAAATGATTTAAGAGGGTATGTAATATTCGTCCGGCAACATGTTCCAATAAATTGGAGGGGATTTCCATCTCTTTTTTAGTCAATGTATAGACTTTGGCATAGTTTATTGTATCTTCCAAACGGTCGGAATCCATGGATTTAGAAAGGTCTGCATCAATGGAGATGTCGACGAGAAAGGTATTTCCGACTGTTCGTTCCTGTTCCGTTACACCGTGGAAGGCGTAAAATTCCAGACCTGTTAATTGAATCGTTGATTGCATAAATTTTTAGATGTTACTCATGCGACTGTAATTATCGCACAAAGGTAGTAACAAAAAAAATCCCAACAAATACTTGCTATTTGTTTTTTTTACAATACCTTTGCGACGAATTTTTTAAAAATGAAAAATTAAAGGTGAAAAGTTTTTTATGATAGTTGTGGAAATGAATAGTGTGGGTTTATATTTATTTAACAGAAATCATTTGGAGGTTCCGAATAATTTCATAACACACACACACACACACACACACACACACACACACACACACACACACACACACACACACACATCTACATTAAGGTGTAAATTCCATTTACGAAGGCCGATTAGTGCATCGGAAGAAGA